>NZ_SISL01000482.1:0-4345 GCF_004307965.1 Verrucosispora sp. SN26_14.1
CCCTCCAGCAGCACGGCGCGTACCCCGCGCCCGTGCAGCGCGGCCATCAGCGCGAAGAGGTCCACGCCGCCGTCCGGGCCGGTGCCCACCTCGGCGGCGGTGGCGATCCAGGTCCGGGCCGCACCGTCGCGGACCGCGGCGTCGGCCGGGGTACGCCCCGCCGAGTCGACCACCACCCGCAGCGGCTGCTGGATGGCGAGGCTGCCGTCGCGCAGGTTGCGGACGGTGAGCCGGGGGTCGTCGGCGAGCACGGTGCCGACGCCGACGACCACCGCGTCGACGGTGGCCCGCAGCGCGTGCACGTCCATCCGGGCCGCCTCGGAGGTGATCCACATGCTGGTGCCGTCGGCCGCCGCCGAACGGCCGTCGAGCGTCGCGGCGTACTTCCAGATGACGAAGGGCAGGCCCCGGCGCATGGCGGTCAGCCAGGCGATGTTGCCGCTCTCCGCCTCGGTGCCGCGTACCCCCAGGTCGACCCGGACCCCGGCGGCCCGCAAGGTCGCCGCGCCGCCGGTGGCGACCGGGTTCGGGTCCGGTACGGCGATCACCACGCGGGCGACCCCGGCCTGGACCAGGGCGGCGCTACAGGGGCCGGTGCGGCCGGTGTGGTCGCAGGGTTCCAGGGTGACGACTGCGGTGCCGCCCTTGGCGCGCCGCCCGGCCTGGGCCAGCGCGACGATCTCGGCGTGCGGTCCGCCGGCGTACGCGTGGAAGCCCTCGCCGACCACCTCGCCGTCGGCGTCGAGTAGGACGCAGCCGACCACGGGATTCGGACTGGTCGTGCCGAGTCCGCGCGCCGCGAGCTCGATCGCGCGACGCATCGCCTCGTCGACGGAGACGCTCGCCATCACCTGGCCCTGCCCTCTCGCTCTGCTCGCGCGGGCAGGAAGATCGACTCGCGAGCAGGCGGCGCAGATCCGGGTACGGCACAGCCGCCCCCGGCAGACGGTGGGCACGCCGAGAGTCCGGCGAACCACACGCCCGTGCCGTCCCGCGCGCTGTCTCCCATCCGGACTGTCTGGGTGCGGACCAGCCGCCCCCAACCGTCGGCCCCGGATTCTCACCAGGTCCACCGGGCGGACGAACCGCTCCCGGGTCGCGGGCTTACCACGGTCGGACCGTGGATCACCGCCGGTTCGGAATTACACCGAGTCCCGCCAGCGCGTGGTGGGTACTGAGGGAAGTCTTACACGCTTCGCAGGGTTCTGCGCCACCCCGGCGAGCTACTTCACATGTCGGTGACCGGGGTCGGCGACACCCCGACGGCGGTCCACCGCCACGTACGAGCCCGGTTGGCTCTTGGCCACGGTCTTCATCTCCGAGGCGATCGTCATCGCCTCCAGGGGGTCGGTGAGGCGTTTGTCCCGGTCCGAGACGGAGACCCCGATGGAGAGCGTGACCAGCGCGGCCCGGCGGACGTTCCCCCGCCGGTCCTTCAGCTCCACGTAGCCGCGTTCCCGGTCGGTCGGGTCGTAGAGCGCGTCGGCGGCCGTCTCGAAGTCCGCCGAGACCCGGGAGGTGAGCGGCAGGACCTGCTCCGGGGTGCAGACGAAGACGAAGTCGTCGCCGCCGACGTGCCCGAGGAAGGCCGGGGGCAACGCGACCGAGACCACCGCCCGGTGCAGGCTGCGGGCCAGCGCCGAGATGAAGCCGTCACCCCGGGAGAAGCCGTACCGGTCGTTGACGCTCTTGAACCGGTCGACGTCGATGTAGCCGACGGCGTAGTCCGAGCCGACCCGGATCCGGTCGGCGATCTCCCGCCGGATCCGGCTGTTGCCGGGCAGCCCGGTCAGCGGGGAGACCTCGCGGAACTCCTTGTTGCGCCGCAGCGTGGAGCTGACCCGGGCGACCAGCTCGGCGGTGTCGAAGGGCTTGACCAGGTAGTCGTCGGCACCGGCGCTGAGCCCGTGGACCTTGTCCACGGTCATCCCCTTGGCGGTCAGCATGATCACCGGCAGCGCGGCGGTCATCGGATCGGCGCGCAGCCGCCGGGTCAGTTCCAGGCCGTCCACCCGGGGCATCATCAGGTCCACCACGGCCAGGTCCGGCCGCTGCCGCTCGATCAGTTCGAGCGCCTCCTGACCGTCCCCGGCGAGCACCACCTCGAAGCCGTGCAGTCGCAGGTTCACCTCGACGAAACGGGCGATGTCCCGGTCGTCGTCGACGACCAGGATCACGTCCTTGTGGTCCCCGGCCGGCTCCACCTCAGGCTCCGGGCGCCGCGCGCTCCGCCAGCGCACGCAGTCGGCGTACGGCCTCGGCCGGGTCGTCCGCGCCGTAGACCGCAGTGCCGGCGACGAAGGCGTCGGCACCGGCTGCCGCGGCCTGCTCGATGGTGTCGGCGGCGATCCCCCCGTCCACCTCGATCCGCAGTTCGAGATGGCCGGCGTCCACGTGCCGCCGGGCGAGGCGGACCTTCTCCAGCAACTGCGGCATGAACCGCTGCCCGCCGAAGCCGGCCTTGATGGTCATCACCAGCAGCGTGTCGAAGCTCGGCAGCAGGTCCAGGTACGGCTCGATCGGGGTGTCCCGGTCGATCGCCAGGCCGGCCTTGGCGCCGGCCGCCCGCAGGTTCTTGGCCAGGGCCGCCGGGTCGTCACACGCCTCGGCGTGGAAGGTCACGTTGTACGCGCCGGCGTCGGCGTAGCCGGGCGCCCAGCGCTGCGGGTCCTCGATCATCAGGTGCACGTCGAAGGGCAGCCGGGTGGCGGCCCGCAGGCTCTGCACGACGGGCAGCCCGATGGTCAGGTTGGGCACGAAGTGGTTGTCCATCACGTCGACGTGCAGCCAGTCCGCGGCGTCCTCGACGGCACGGACCTCTTCGGCGAGACGGGCGAAATCGGCGGCGAGGATACTGGGCGCGACGATCGGCGGCGGTACGGTCACTGGGCCAGTGTACGAACGCGCCCGACGGTCGCGGCAGCACGCCACCAACGGGGACGCCCGGTGACTCGGGCGTGACCATTGGTGCAGAATGACCCCCTTCGGACCAGTGGAACCGGACGAAGCGGGGACTTGACTGGCCAATGGTCCGAATCGCGGCAACACTCCATCGGGGACGGTGACGGTAACGTGCAGGCCGGTGGGCACGGGAGCCGACAGCCGGGCGACGGTTCCCGGAAAGGGCGGACGATGCGACGGTGGCTCGCGACGCTGGCGCTGGCCGGCGCGGCGGCGATGGTGCTCAGTGGCTGCGTACGGCCGGGCGGGACGGACGGCGACATCACCAACGGTTGGCCCGCCCTGCGGGCGCCGACGATGTTCGTCCCGGCCACCGGTGCCTGCCTGCCCCGGATCACCCCGATCGTGCAGGCGGGCACATACGAGACGGTGGACTGCGCCCGCAACCACCTCGCCGAGGCGGTCCACGTGGGCACGTTCACCGGGTCGGACGCGCGGGGACGGCGACCGGAACCGGGCTCGGCGGCGCTGCGGACCGCGCGGGCCGAGTGCGACCAGCGGGCCCGCCTGGTGCTCGGCGGCGACTGGCACACCGCACGACTGACGATGAACATCGCGCTGCCCTCGGTCTCCGCCTGGAACGGCGGCGCCCGGTGGTTCCGCTGCGACCTGAGCGAGACCGACAGCATCGACAACACCCGCCCGGTCAACCGCACCGGCAGCCTGCGCGGCGCCCTCATCGGCGACTCGCCGCTGGTGCACCGCTGTTTCGACCCGAAGCTGATCGGCGACAACCTCAACTACATGGCGCCGGTGCTCTGCACCGAACCGCACCGCGCCGAATTCGTCGGGGTCTACATCGAGCGGGACATGAGCTGGAAGGAGTTCGTCGACTCCTCCGCCCGGGCGCACCAGCGGTGCATGGAGCTGATCGCCTCCTTCGCCGACGTACCGAACAACGCCGACCTGCCGTACCGTGCCGGCTCGATCTTCTATCCGCCGTCGCAGCGCGAGTGGGAGGAGGGCGACCGGGGAGTGCGGTGTTTCCTGTGGAGCGACGACCGCAAGCTGACCGGCTCCATGCGCGGTGTCGGCCCGCAGGGACTACCCGTCACCTGACCACGGTGCCGTATGCTGCCGCACCGTGGCGTGCCGTGTCCGCGGTCACGGCCACGCGCGGCAGGAGGTCGACGGGGGATGCGACGGTGGTGGATCGGGGTCGCGCTGGGCGCGGTGACGCTGGCGCTGGCCGCGTGCAGCACCAGACCGGCCGGCATCGACGGTGACCTGGTCGACGACTGGCCGGTGATGGCCGCGCCGGAGGTGTTCACCCCGGCGGCGCAGACCTGCCACACCCAACCGCAGGACGTCGGATACCTCGGCGGGTACGCGCCGGTGGACTGCGCGCAGCCGCACCGGGCCGAGACGCTGCACGTCGGGCGGC
>NZ_SISL01000483.1:0-4335 GCF_004307965.1 Verrucosispora sp. SN26_14.1
CGCCTCACGTGCCCCGGGCCGCCCGCCCCACCCGCCCCTGGCCCCGTCGATCATGGAGTCGTGGCGCTACGAGAACGGGTGATTCCGGTACATAACCTCGACCAGAAGTCCATGATCGGCGGGGCGAGGCCAGGCGAGGCGGGGTGCGGCGCGGCGCGGCGGGTGTCAGGCGGGTTGGGTGCGGAGGTAGCGACCGAAATGCGGGACGGTGAAGGCGACCGTGCCGCGTTCCCCGGAGTAGATCAAGCCCTTCTTGATCAGGGCGTCCCGGGCCGGGGAGAGGCTGGCGGGCTTGCGTCCGAGAGCACGGGCGATCTCGGCGGTCGGTACCGCGGCGTCCATGTCGTCCCGGCCGCCTCCGTCGGTTGCCCCCTCGACCAGGGAGAGCGTCGCCATCGCCCGCATGTACTCGCGTTCGGCGGGAGTGGCCCGCTCGAAACGTGAACCGAAGAAGCCCACCGCCAACTCGGCCTCGGCCTCCGGGGCGGCCACCCGTACGTCGGCGTCGGTGATCGGTGACCGGGGGGCGTGGTCCCAGGTCGCCTTTCCGTACGCCTGGACGAAGTACGGGTACCCGCCGGACTTCTCGTAGAGCAGGTCGAGCGCCTTCGCCTCGTACTCCACGTTCTCCCGCTCGGCCGGCGCGCAGAGTGCCTGGTCGGCGGCGATGCGGTCGAGCCGGTCGATGCGTTGGTAGCGGAACAGCCGCTCGGAATACGACTTGGCGGCGCTCAGCACCGCCGGCAGGTGCGGCAGTCCGGCGCCGACCACGATCAGCGGTGCGCCGAGTTGGGAGAGTTCGTGGCAGGCCGCGCAGAGTGCGGAGACGTCCTCCGGCCCGAGGTCCTGCATCTCGTCGATGAAGACGGCGACGCCGGTGCCGACGTCGCTGGCCACCGAGGCGGCGTCGGTGAGCAGCTCGACCAGGTCGATCTCGATGTCGCCGGAGTCGGCCCGGCCGGTTGCCGCCGGTACGTCGATGCCGGGTTGCCACCGGTCGCGTAGCTTGGCGGCCCCGGCGCGACCGGTCGGGGCGCCCCGTTGGGCGAAGGCTTTGAGGACCCCGAGGAACGCGTCGATCCGGTCCGGTGCGCGATGCCGTGGGGCCAGTTCCCGGACGGCCATGTGCAGGGCGGCGGCGATCGGTCGGCGTAACGACTGGTCCGGGCGGGCCTCGATCTTGCCACTGCCCCAGAGGCTGTTGATCGCCTGCGAGCGCAGCGTGTTGAGCAGCACGGTCTTGCCGACGCCCCGCAACCCGGTGAGCATCAGGCTCCGTTCCGGGCGACCTCGGGCGATGCGTTCCAGCACGATGTCGAAGACGTCCAGTTCCCGCCCCCGCCCGGCCAGTTCGGGCGGGCGCTGACCAGCGCCCGGAGCGTACGGGTTGCGGACGGGATCCACGAATCGCACAGTATCGGCCCGTCTAGGCGGGGAGCTAGACATGGATAGACGGGGCTACCGGCGTGTTGCCGGTCGAGCAAAAACTAGTGCTGTCTAGCGTGGACGCTAGACAGCACTAGTTTTACCGATCGTCGGTACGCTCCTGGTTCAGCCGCGTTGTTTGAGGCAGAGCACGAAGTCCAGCGAGTCCAACTCGCTGTCGTAGAAGTACCAGTTGGTGTAGCCGTCGACCGGCGCGCACTTCGCCTCGGCGTCCCGCTCCCCGCTGGTCTCGCCGTCGAAGCGGCGCAACACCTCGTACGACTTCGGCGCGCACTCGCTGATCACCAGCTTGGGCTTGCCACCGGCCGGACCCTCGTTGCGCACGCACTGTCCCGGCTCGACGAACCGAGGATCGGTGGACGAGCCCTCCGACGGCGTACCGGCCGGAGTCTCGTCCTCGTCGTCCGGCTCTGCCGGGGCCACCGGTGCCTCCTCCGGCGTGGGGGCGGCCACCGGCGTCGGCGTCTCGTCGTCCGTCCCGAGCAGGTAGAACGCGGTCGCGCCGCCGAGCACGAGCACCAACACCGTCGCCAGCACCGCGAAGATCCGGCCCCGACCGCGCCCCCGCTCCGACGGCGACACGGGCTGTCCCGCGTACGCGGTCTCCGCCGCGCCGTCCTGATAGGGCGGGTACGTCGCGGTGTCCTGCGAGTCGTCTCCGTGGCCCGCGTCATGTCCGCTACCCCGGTACGGCGACCCGCTCGCTCCCGGACCGTAGCCGCCACCGTAGGACTGCCCACCGTGGTGGGACTGCCCACCGCCATAGGACGGGCCGCCGTCGTAGGACCGGCCACCGCCGTGGCTCTGACCGTCGTCGTAGGACCGGCCACCATGGCCCTGGCCACCACCGTAGGGTTGCCCTTCGCCGCCATACGGCTGCCCGCCGTGGCGCTGGCCGCCGTACGCCTCGTCATGGCCCGGCTCGTGCCACGGCGACGGGCCGCCGCTGCCCGGTGGTCCGTAGTTCGCCATGCACGCACTCCTGAGGCCGTGGGTGGAAACGCTGGGCCGGTGGCGGGCCGTCGTCCACGTCACCGTAGCGCGTGGCCGTCTCACCGACTGTCCGTACGCGATCACGGACCGGTCACTCCGCCCTCCGCTCGCCCTACGGCGGGCGGAGGACGAACGCTCAGATGAGCCGGAGCTGATGGTCCTTCGGTCGCCGAGGTCCGGCGGCGTCGCCGAGCCGCTCGAAGAGGCCGGCGTCGATCACGTCGAGGAATGGAGACGGTCGGCAGTCACGTTCCGAACCGTGCCGGACCCGCCGTGCCGCGTGGCTGACGTAGAGCCGGTCCTGTGCCCGGGTCAGCCCGACGAAGAACAACCGTCGCTCCTCGGCGATCGCCTCCTCGTCCGGGGCGGTGCCCGGCCAGCGCAGCGGCAGCAGTCCGTCCTCGGCCCCGACCAGGAAGACCACCGGGAACTCCAGGCCCTTGGCGGCGTGCAGCGTCAGCAGGGTGACCGCCTCGGCACGGGGGTCGAGCGCGTCCACCTCCGCCCCGGTCGCGAGCTGGGACAGGAACGACTCCAGGTCGTCACCGCACCGGCGGGCCAGCGGGGTCAGCAGGTCGACCGCGGTTCGCACGTCCTCCGGCCGGACCCCGTGCGAACCGTCGAGGGTGGGGGTGGCGAACCGTTCCGCGAGCGACTGGCCGGCGAGACGTACGCGGGCGGGCAGTGCGCCGTCGACGCCGGTGAGGTGCCGCAGTTCGCGGGCGATGGCCATCACGCCGGGCCGGTCCCGCAGCCGGTCGTGCGATCGCTTCTGTACCGGGACGTTCGCCCTGGCCAGAGCGTCCACGATCGGCGCGGCCTGGGAGTCGGTGCGGTAGAGCACCGCGATGTCGGAGAAGGACAGGGTGCTCGACCGCCCGTCGATGCGACCGGAGTCCAGCGAGCGGTGGGACAGGCCGCCGACCAGTTCGTCGACGGTGCGTACCACGAAGTCGGCCTCGTCGGCGACGGAGGCCGCAGCGTACCGCCCGACCAGCGGGGCCTCCGGGTCGAGCCGGGCCGGGTCCAGCCGGCGTCCCCGGACCAGCGACGAGGGCGCGATGGCCTGCACGGCGGCGGCCAGGATCGGCGCCGACGACCGGTAGTTGCGGTTCAACCGGACCAGGCGGGCGTCGGTGAAGTCCTGGGAGAAGCGCAGGAAGTATCCGACGTCGGCGCCCCGGAACGAGTAGATGGCCTGGTCCGGGTCACCGATCGCGCAGAGGTTGCCGTCGGCGGGGCTGAGCAGACGCAGCAGGTCGTACTGCACGGCGTCGACGTCCTGGTACTCGTCGACGAAGATCCACTGCCAGCGGTCCCGGTAGCGCTCGACCAGCCTGCGATCGTCGCGCAGCAATGCCACCGGCAGGGTGAGCAGGTCGTCCAGGTCGACCATGCCCTGCTTGCGCAGCAACGACGTGTACCGGGCCGCATCGTCCCCGGCCTCCGCACGGGCCGCCGTCCGCTCCGCGTCGTCGGCGATCCGGAAGTCGTCCGGCAGACCGGCGGTGGCCGCGTTCTCGCGCAGGATGGTCAGTCCGAGCGAGTGGAACGTGCCCACCGTGACGTCCTCGGCGACCGGCCCGAGCAGCCCGTCGAGTCGGTGCCGCAGTTCCTCGGCGGCCCGCCGGGTGAAGGTGATGGCCAGGCACCGCTCGGGGAAGACGTTCAGCTCCGCGCAGAGGTACGCGATCCGGTGGGTCAGCGTACGGGTCTTGCCGGTGCCCGGTCCGGCGACGATCAGCAACGGGCCGCCGGGTGCCGAGGCGGCCACCCGCTGCATGGCGTCGAGCCGGTCCAGCAGCCCGCTGCCCACCTCCTCCATGCCGGCGAGCATCGGCTCGAACGGTTCGTGCGGGGAGGGCGGCGGCGCGATCGGCGGGGCCGGGGCGGGCG
>NZ_SISL01000484.1:0-4315 GCF_004307965.1 Verrucosispora sp. SN26_14.1
GGGTGGCGGCGTCGGCCGGGCCGACCCGTCGCGCAGGTCCGGCGGTTCGCCGCATCCGGAAAGCAGGAGTACGGCCAGTCCGGCGACTGCGGGCAGCCGTGTGCGGTACCGGCGGGCGCCCGGCCGGGCGGGATTGGCACGACGGATCGGGGTGGACGGCACGGGGATGATCCTCGATGGGGGTCGAGCGTCGGGGGTGCTCAGGGCCGAGCCCATGGTAGGAGGATCCGCCGCCGAGGTGAAGGTCAGCCGGGTACGCGGTGCCCGCCGACGGCGCCTGCGGGTGCCACCGGTCAGAGCTCGGAGAAGAAGGTGAGGGAGCCGGCGACGGCCCCGTCGGCGAGCACCGGTGTGGAGATCGCGTCGACGGTCGCGTCGGAGACACCCTCGGTGGTCGCCATGATCCGTAACAGGCCGCGGGCCATCCGGCCGGAGACGAGCGCCAGCAGTGGCGGGATCTTGTCGATGTCCGGCTCGGCCAACTCGCCCCGGTACGCGGTGAAGTCGAGCAGTCGCAGGCCACCGTCGAGCAGCGGCAGCCCGATGACGGCCTCGGGCGTGCCGAGGCCGAGCAACTCGCAGCCGGCGGCGGAGACGGCCACCACCCGGGTCTCGGCGTCGATCAGCAGGCAGGGCTCGTCGGCACTGGACACAGTGGCCGCCCACCGGCCGAAGTTGTCGTACCCCAGCTCTGTCGGTGTCCCCGGGTCGGGCGCGAACACTTCCGAGAGCGAGAGTTCGACGTGGGCCACCGCGCCTCCTATGCACACCGACGGAACGTCCACGCTAGCCGGTCGTCTCGGCCACCGCTGACCGCGCTGGAATCCACGCCATCGGTGCTGATCACTGCCGGTCTGCGACGGCGCGGCCGGTGGGTGCGGAGTGCAGCGGTCCGGCCGCGTGGCGTCGCCGCAGACGTTACCGCCGGGTGGCCGGCTTGTCAGCGGCCATTCGGCCGTCCTCGTACCACCGGTAGTCGGCTGCTGGCGGATAGCCGCCACTCATCCACGTCCCGGGGTGCTGGGCGACCCGGGAGAGCTTCTCGGCGGTGGCCGGACTGATCCGGTTGCCGGCGGCGACGAGCAGCCGGTCGAGCTCCCGGTGGGTGGCCATCAGACAGTCCTTGGGCAGGCCGTAGACGCTGATGACGCCGGAGCCCACGAAGGTGAGCACCGGCGTCACCGGGATCGGGTGGCCGACCGCACTGGTCAGCGCCTTGCTGGCGCGTCGGGCGTCGCGGCGGGCCTCGGCCACGTACGGCGGGCGCTTCCCGTTGATCTGCACCACGTCACCGGCGACCAGGACGCGGGCCCGCCCGTGATCGGCGATGGTGACGGCGAAGAGTCCGCTCGGGCCGATGGCGAGGAAGCCGGCCCGGTTGTCGTCGCTCTCGTCGAGGAGGGCGTCGGCGGCATCCGTGCGGGGCCAGTCGATCACATGCCACGCGGGCCCGAGATGGTCGAGTTGGCCGAGCGCGCGGGCACCGGCCGCCTCGAGCCGGCGAGCACCCCGCTCGGCGCGGCGTCGGCGGGCTCACTCCAAGGGCGACGGACGCGGGGCCGCGACCACCCCCGGTGCCTCGACCCGAGGGTGTGGCACCGCCGCTTGCGGCAGCGCCCGGGCGGACGGTACGGCTCGACGAGCGGGGAAGACAGTCATCGCGACCTCCGGCAAAAGGTCCCTCGAAGTTACGTTCTCACTACCCTACGTTGCGGGTCCCGGTAGTCGGCAAGCCGGAACGCCGGAATGACTGTGGATGAATGCCATATTCATCCACAGCTGTTTTATCGGATGCCGCCAAACCCTGCCCTAGGCTTCGGGTGTGACCCACTACGTGGACAGTGAGGTCGGTCGGCTCGGCACCGTGCTGCTGCACCGGCCGGGGCCGGAACTCGCGCGTCTGACCCCGCGCAACAACGACTCGCTGCTGTTCGACGCCATCCCCTGGGTGGGCCGCGCGCAGGAGGAGCACGACGCCTTCGCCGCCGCGCTGCGCGAGCGCGACGTCGAGGTGCTCTATCTCACCGATCTGCTCACCGAGACCCTGGCCGTGGCGGAGGCCCGCGCCGAACTGACCGAACAGGTCCTCGCCTCGCCCCGGCTCGGCGACACCCTGCGCGCCCGGGTGGCCGCACACCTGACCTACCTCGACCCGGCCGCGCTCGCCGGAGTCCTCGTCGCCGGACTCGCCCACGAGGAGCTACGGCTCGGCGGTGACCGGCGCGGCGGTCTGGTCTACACGTTGATGGACCGGCACGACTTCGTCATCACGCCCCTGCCGAACCTGCTCTTCACCCGCGACTCGTCACTGTGGATCGGCGACCGGGTCGGCGTGACCAGCCTGGCGATGCCGGCCCGGCGGCGGGAGACCACGTTGACCGACGCGATCTACCGGCACCATCCACGCTTCGCCGGCACCGAGTACGTCTACCGCCCCGACCTGGAGCACCTCGAAGGCGGCGACGTGCTGCTGCTCGCCCCCGGGGTGCTCGCCGTCGGGGTGGGTGAGCGGACCACCCCGGCCGGTGCCGAGCGGCTGGCCCGGCAGGTCTTCGCGGCCGGGCTGGCGCACACCATCCTGGTCGTGCCGATCGCCCAGGAGCGGGCCACCATGCACCTGGACACGGTCTGCACCATGGTCGACGTCGACGCGGTGTTGATGTACCCGAACGTCGCGCACACGCTGTCGGCGTACACGGTGATCGCCGGGACGGACGGCGACGACCCACGGGTGGACGGCCCGGCGCCGTTCCTGCGGGCCGCCGCCGACGCGATGGACCTTGACCAGCTCCGGGTGATCGACACCGGGCTCGACCCGGTGACCGCCGAACGGGAGCAGTGGGACGACGGCAACAACACGCTGGCGATCGCGCCCCGGCTCTGCGTCGGCTACGAACGCAACGTGGAGACCAACGCCCAGCTCGAACGGGCCGGGATCGAACTCATCCCGATCGCCGGCTCCGAGCTGGGGTCGGGTCGGGGCGGCCCGCGCTGCATGTCCTGCCCGCTGGTCCGCGAGTAACGACGCGAGCAGAGCCGGGAGTAAGGAAGGGCCCCTTTCTAACGCCTCAGGTAGAGCAGGGGTCCCTTCCTAACACCAGAAGCGCGCGTTCAGGGTGAGCTGGCGGCACACCAGAAGCGCGCGCTCAGCGCAGCGTGAGCTGGCGGCCCAGCAGGCCCTGCCGGGCCCGGCGGGCGGCGGCGTCGAGCGGCTCGGTTTCCGTCAGCGCCTCGGCGTACCGCTTGGCGAAGTCGGCGACCGGCGCCTCCCACTCGGCGGCCGGGGTCTGCTCGGGCAGGTCCCAGACCGGCACCAGCCGACCGTGGGCCCGGAACATGCCGGCGAACTTGGTCCCCTCGCCCAGGGTCAACGAGCCGGCCGCGCCCAGCCGGGCCAACGCGTCCAGCGCGTCCTCCTCGGCCTCGGGCAGCACCCAGCGCACGTGGGCCTTCTCCGGCACCTGGCACCAGTACGCCGACCGCGCCGCCGCCAGACCCACGGTCGGGTAGATCGCCGCGTTGGCCCGCTCCAGGGACGCCTGCACGGTCGGGTCGTCGACCGCCTCGGGGACCAGCCAGAAGTCGAAGCCCTCGTGCAGGGTGACCGTCAACGGGCCGTCGACCAGGATGTCCTGGAGCCGTGGCCCGGGCCCGGGCAGCGGCGGCACCTGGACCGGGTCACCCGGCTCGGTACGCAGCGCGCAGAGCAGCGACTCGGCCAGGTCCCGGGACACGTCACCGGACTGCTGGTGTCGCTGGAGCCCGACGAACACGTGCCCGTCGGCGCGGCTCATCGCGGGGGCGGCCATCGGCAGCACGGTGGCCAGCGTCACCGGCCGGTCACCGTACTCCTCGACCAGCTCGGGGGTGAGCCGCAGCGGTGCGGAGGCGGCGGGCACCAGTTCCCGCAGCGCGATCCATTCCGGCTCGTCGGTCAGCCCTTCGAAGGGTCGGGGGACGAAGACGTCCCGCACCTTCTCCCGCTTCGGGGTCGACGTGGCGGCCCGCTGGTTCTTTCGACGCTTGCTCACGGCGACACAGCCTAGAGGCCCGGACGCGACGCCGGGGGCCGGACCCGCCCTGCGGGGACTCAGCCGGCGACGACCAGGCCCGGTCGTTCCGTCACCGGGTCGAACTCGGCCCAGACACTCTGCCCCAGACCGTCCCGCTCGACCCCCCAGCGGTCCGCCAGGCCGGAGACGATGTGCAGGCCCCGGCCGTCGGCCGCGTCGATGTCCGCCGGGCGGATTCGGGGGGTGCCGGCCGCGCCGCCGTCGGATGTCTCTTATACTCATCTCAGAGCCAACGAGACTAG
>NZ_SISL01000485.1:0-4298 GCF_004307965.1 Verrucosispora sp. SN26_14.1
GGCAGCGGCAGCTGTGTATAAGAGACCGCGCGCCCACCGGCCGCCGCGCCTCGCCGACCGACCGGCCCTTCGTCACCTCGGTCAGCCCGGACACCGCAGTCGACCTGGAACTCTCCGGCACCGCGCTGCGGTGGGGGCGGCACCGGATCGGGCCGGCCGGTGCCCGGGTCGCCGCCGGGCAGGGTCTGCTGACGTCCCGCGCGGTGTACGCCGAGCCGATCAGGTCCAGGGTGTACCCGAAGACCGAGCCGTTCGACGCCGTCGAGGCGATGCCCCGGGCCGCAGGCCTGGTCGGCGCGCACCATTCGCGCCGGCCCGGCGAGGGCGGCGAGCTGGCCGGTGTCCGTGTGTTCGCCCCCGGTGACCGGCTGCGTCGCATCGACTGGCGGGTGTCGCTGCGGGCCCGGCAACTGCACGTGGCGTCCACCCTCTCCGACCGGGACGCCGAGGTGGTCGTGCTGCTCGACGTGCTCGCCGAGGCGGGACGTTCCGGCGGGGTCGCCGGCACCGCCTCGGTGCTGGACACCACGGTGCGGGCCGCCGCCGCCATCGCCGAGCACTACCTGCACCGGGGCGACCGGGTGGCGTTGCTGGAGTACGGCCCGAGCGCCCGGCGCCTGCGTCCGGCCACCGGACGCCGCCAGTACCTGACGGTCCTGGAGTGGCTGCTGGACGTGAAGGCGCAGTCCTCTCCGCACGAGCCCTACGACCAGGTGTTCGGGCCGCAGGTGCTCTCCGCCGACGCACTGGTGGTGGTGCTCACGCCGCTGCTGGAGGAGCGGTCGGCGCAGATGCTGGCCCGGCTGGCCCGCTCGGGCCGGTTCGTGGTCGCGGTGGACACCCTGCCGTCCGACCTCACCCCGCCGACCGACCGGGGCTGGGCCGAGGTGGCGTACCGGCTGTGGCGGCTGGACCGGGACACGATGATCGCCCAGCTTCGCGAGCACGGGGTGCCGGTGGTGCCCTGGGCGGGTGCGGGCAGCCTCGACCAGGTGCTGCGGGACGTGGCCCGGCTGGCCACCGCACCCCGGGTGGGTGGCCGGTGATCGCACGGCTCAAGGCGGTACGAACGGCGGCCGTCCGGATCACCCTGGCCCCCGTCCTGGTGCGTCTCGGCGTCTTCCTCGTCACCTTCGCCGGACTGCTGCTGTCGTACCCCGTCCAGATGCTCCAGGGGCCGACGCTCGGTGCGTTGGCCGTGGTCGCGGTGGCGCCCGCGCTCTCGCCGCACCGGTTCTGGCCGAGCTTCGCCGCGCTGGTCACGGTCGCCGGCTGGGTGCTCGCCACCGACCTGCACGAGCGACCGATCGCGTTGTGGCGGCTGCTGACCGTGGCGGCGCTGCTCTACCTCGCGCACACGGTGACCGCCCTGGCGGCGCTGCTGCCGTACGACGCCGCGGTGGACCCGGACCTGATCGTGCGTTGGCTCACACGGGCGGGCGTAGTGGTGCTCGCCACGTCGGTCCTCGGGGTGCTGCTCGTCGAATTGGCCCGGGTCGGCGGCGACGGCACCGGCCGGATTCCCGTCACCATCGCCGGTCTGCTGGTGGTCACCGGGTTGACCGCGATGCTGGCCTGGCTGCTGCGACGCAGGTGAACGGCGGTTCTGCCGGGGCCGCCGGGGCTTGCGGGGCCGCAGTGATACGTCCGGTTTCGTCCCTGCGGTAGCGCGGGTCACACTCAGGTTGTGCTCGGTCACAGAAGGGTGCCGCGAGCGGGGTTACCGGGGCTGGCGCGGGAAAGATGTAAGTGTGAATCCGAAGCGGATCCTTGTGGTGGGTGCCGGGCACGTCGGGCTCTACGCGGCCCTGCGCCTGTCGAAGAAGCTCAGCTCTCGTGAGGCCGAGGTCATCGTCGTCGACCCGCAGCCGCACATGACCTACCAGCCGTTCCTCCCCGAGGCGTCGGGAGGGAACATCTCTCCGCGGCACTCCGTGGTGCCGCTGCGTCGCGAGTTGCGCAAGTGCACGGTGGTGGCCGGTGCGGTGACCCGTATCGAGCACGACCGCAAGACCGCCACCGTGCAGCCGATCATCGGCCCGCCGCGCGAGATCGCGTACGACCACGTCGTGGTCGCACCGGGTTCGGTCTCCCGGACCCTGCCCATCCCGGGCCTGCACGAGCACGGCATCGGGTTCAAGACCATCGGTGAGGCCATCTATCTGCGCAACCACGTGTTGGAGCAGTTGGACGTGGCGGCCGCGACGACCGACCCGGAGGTACGGCGCCGCGCCCTCACCTTCGTCTTCGTCGGTGGCGGGTACGCCGGCATCGAGGCGCTCGCCGAGATGGAGGACATGGCCCGGCACGCGCTGAAGTACTACCCGGAGCTGACGGCGTCGGACATGCGGTGGGTGCTGGTTGAGGCCACCCAACGGGTGCTTCCCGAGGTCGACCGGGACATGGGTGCCTACACCGTGCAGCAGTTGCTGAAGCGGGACATGGACATCCGGCTGGACACCCGCCTGGAGTCCTGCGTCGACGGGGTGGTCACGCTCTCCGACGGGGACAGCTTCCCCTCGGACACCATCGTGTGGACGGCGGGCGTGAAGCCGGCACCGATGCTGGACGCCACCGACTTCCCCCGCGACGAGCGGCGTCGGGTCACCTGCCGACCCACCCTCCAGGTGGTCGACGGGGACCGGGTCCTCGATGGCGCCTGGAGCGCCGGTGACTGCGCCGCCGTACCGGACCTGACCAAGCCGCCGGGCAACTTCTGCTCGCCCAGCGCCCAGCACGCGGTACGCCAGGCCCAGCGGATGGCCGACAACATCGTCGCCGTGGTCCGTGGCGAGCAGCCGGTCGACTACAAGCACAAGCACGCCGGCAGCGTGGCGAGCCTCGGCCTGCACAAGGGCGTGGCCCAGGTCTACGGCATCAAGATGACCGGCTGGCCGGCGTGGTTCATGCACCGGACGTACCACATGAGCCGGATCCCCTCGTTCAACCGCAAGGTCCGGGTGGTGGTCGACTGGACGTTGGCGTTCTTCCTCAAGCGTGAGGTGGTCGCCCTCGGTCAGTTGCACGACCCGCGCGAGGAGTTCGCCGAGGCGTCCTACCCGGGCTCCAAGGCGTAGTGGTCCGAGCCCGCGCGGCCCACCGGCCGCGCGGGCTCAGACCCGCCAGATCCAGGCGTCGGCCACCCGGCTGGACGGCCCGTAGAGCGCCTCCAGGGTCAGCCGCAGGCTGTCCGCGTGCGCCGTGGCGACCGCCAGCACGACGCAGGAGACACCCCAGTGCCGCACGTCCTCGGCGGCCCGGCGGCGCTGGTTCGCACCGACCACCGGCCGTAGACCGCTCCGGGCCACCTCGGCGAGCAGCGTGGAGGTGGGCCGTGGGGCCACTCCCATCGCGGCGCTGCCGCCCCGGCCGTGCGGGCCGATGAAGAACCCCTCCGGCATGCCGAAGGCGGCGTCGGCGGCCGTCGACCACCGCATCGGCCAGGGGTCCTTCGGCGTCGCCAACGGCACCGGCATCAGCACCCCGCCCGGTTCGACGCAGGTCCGCCAGTGCCCGGCGGTGACGAACTCGGGCACCGGCGTGCGCGCGGCGGTGGGCAGCGGCGTCGGCACCAGTGGCAGGAGCACCACACCGGCCGTCACCAGCGCCAGTCGTCGGGCGCGCCGGCCCGCGCGCAGCGCCCGGTCCAGCGCGAGCACCAGGATCGTCGCCGCCAGCGGCGGCACCGCCAGGGCGAAGCGCATCGGCAACGCACCGTCCACCACCGGCAGCCCGGCCAGCAGCGCGTACGGTCCGGGAAGGCCGGTGCCCTCGCCCCGGTGGACCACCTCGGGGCCGAGCGAGAGTGTCCCCATCACCAGGATGCCGGCGAGGCAGGCCAGCGCCAGCGGGCGCCGCCGCAGCCAGAGCGCACACCCCGCGGTGACCACCAGCAGGGGCCAGCCCAGGAAGGTGTTGTACTCCGCCGGCCCGGTGGTCAGCGCGGCCGAGCGTTCGTCACCGAGCAGGGTCAGCGGCGAGACGGCCCACCAGCTGCGCAGGTCGGCCGAGAAGTAGTGCGGGCTGAACATGCCGTCGGCGACGCCGAGCGGCCCGGCGAACTGGAGCCACAGCGGCCGGGCGAGCACCAGCAGGGCCAGCCCGGTGGCGAGCGCCATCCCGCCGACGAAGGCGGGCAGCGCGCGGCGGGTCAGGTCCCGGTCCACGACCGCCATGGTCGCGGCCATCACCAGCAGGGTGACGGCGGCGAGGAAGAGCACCTCCTCGCCGACGAACACCTGGCCGCAGACCACGGCGGCGAGCCCCACGGCGGAGGTCACCAGCCGCCGCCGGTCCGG
>NZ_SISL01000486.1:0-4291 GCF_004307965.1 Verrucosispora sp. SN26_14.1
GGCCACCGAGGGCGCGGACGCGCCGTCGACCACCAGCAACCGGGGCCGCATCGCCGTCAGGGCCGCGCTCAGGTGCTCGGCGTACCGGTCGGGGTCGCCGAAGGCGGCGGGCGGGGCGAGCGGGGACACCGTCGCCCCGGCCAGCAGCGCCCCGAACAGGGTGCCGACGAATCCGGGCCCGGAGGGCAGCACCACCCCGACCACGTCGTCCGGGCGTACGCCCCGCGCGGCCAGCCCGGCGGCGTGTCCGTGGGCCAGCCCGGCCAACCGCGCGTACGACCACCGGTCCCAGTCCCCGTCCGGGCGGGAGAAGCGGACGCCCCGGTCGGCGCGCGGCTGCCCCAGCCAGGACAGCAGCCCGGTCATACCGGTCGGGCCTCGATCACCGGGAACATCGGCGTCTGCGTCGCCTCGACCAGTTCCAGCCCGGCCCCGGCCAGGATCGCCCGTTGCTCGTCCAGGCTGCGCGCGCCGCCCGCGCTCAACGTCAGCATCAGCATGTCCATCCGACGGGCCAGCGGCGTGCTCTCCGCCTCGGACTGCCGTCCGGCCTCGAGGATGAACACCCGGCCCTGCGGGGACATCGCCGCCCGGATACGGCGCAGCACCCCGGTCGCCTCCTCGTCGCTCCAGCTGTAGAGGATCCGCTTGAGCACGTACGCGTCGCCACCGGACGGGATGTCGTCGGTGAGGAAGCTGCCGGGCACCACGCGTACCCGGTCGGTGACGCCGGCCGTGGCGAAGGTCTCCGGCGCGTTCGCCACCACGCCGGGCTTGTCGAACAGCACGCCGCGCATCCGGGGGAAGCGGCCCAGCAGGTCGGCGAGGAACCGGCCGTTGCCGCCGCCGACGTCGACCACCGTGCCGAAGCGGGACCAGTCCGAGGCGCGCAGGATGGCCATCAGCTCCATCCCGGTGACCCCGCTCATCACCTTGTCGAACGCCTCGCCGTCGGCGGGGTGCTGCCCGAAGTGGTCCCACATGCCGATGCCGTGGACCGCGTCGAAGGCGCCCTCGCCGGTGCGCAGGGTGTGGTCCAGACCCTCCATCGCCCGGGTGCAGACCACGGGGGAGAGGAAGATGTCCCGGGCCGAGAAGGGGTGGTCGGCGCGCAGCAGGTCGGCCATCGGGGTCAGCCCGAACTCGCCGGGCGCGACCTCGGCGAACAGGTCCCGGGAGGCCAGGTACCGCAGCGCCTTGGTCAGCGACGGCTCGTGGGCGTCACAGGCGCGGGCCAGGTCCGCGGCGGGCATCGGCCCGTCGGCGAGCTGGTCGGCGACCCGCAGCAGGCAGACCGCCCGGATCGTGTACGGCAGCAGGTAGTCGCCCACCTCCATCAGCCGCAGGATGGCCGGTACGTCGATGCGGGCACGTCGTCTCGTCAGCATCGCTGCTCCTTGTCGGTCTCGGTCGGTGCGCCGTCGGCCGGTGGGGTCACGCGGCCGGCCGTGCCGGTTGCGCCCGCCCGTGCAGCAGGTGACCGGCGAGGGTGGCGAGATGGTCTGCGGTGGGCGTGTCGAAGCTGTCCAGCCAGAGCGCCCGGCGGTACCACCAGTGCAGCGGGTACTCCCAGGTCGCGCCGAGCCCGCCGGTGACCTGGAGGGCGTCCTCGCAGGCGCGTACGGCGGCCTGCCGGGCCGCCACGACGGCCTCGGCGTACGCCTGGGCGATCTCGTCCGGTGCCGCGTCGTCCGGACCGGCGCCGACCAGCCAGCAGGCCCGCAGCGCGAGCGAGGTGGCCAGTTCCAGCGCCACGTACCCGTCGGCCAGCCGGTGCGCCACCGCCTGGTACGCCCCGATCGGTCGGCCGAACTGCACCCGGTCCAGCGCGTGCCGGCGGGCCAGGTCCAGGGCTCGGCGGGCGACGCCGACGGCCTCGCAGGCCAGCAACGTGCCGGCGTGCCGGCGCGCGTCGGTCAGCACCCGCTCGGCGGCCTCCGGCCCGACCAGCATCTCGGCGGGGGTGTCGACCAGGTACAGCAGTGCGGCGCCACGCAGCCGGTCCAGGGCGGGCTGCGGCGCGACGGTGAGCCCGTCGGCTGCGGCCCCCACCAGGAACAGGGCCGGGCCGGTGTCGGTGTCGGCGGCGACCACCAGCGCGGTGGCCCCCGCCGCCTCGGTCACCAGGCCGCGTCGGCCGGTCAGCCGCCAGGTGCCGGCGCGTTGCTCGGCACGGGCTCCCTGGCCGGTGTCCGGGTCGTCCTGCCAGGCCAGGGTGAGCGGACCCGTCGGCAGGTCACGCCCGGCCGCCACGAGGACCGGGTGGGCCAGGCCGACCGTGCTCCACCAGCCGACGGCGGCCAGCGCGTACCCGGCCTCCTGGGCCAGCAGGCCCTTCTCCACCACCGGAAGCTCCGGGTCGCACCAGCCCTGTCGGTGCAGGTGCGGCCACCCGTCCGGATCGGCGTCGCCCGACTCGGCGAGCGCGGCGACCCGGTCGACCGGGTACCGGTCGGCGAGCAGCCGGGCGGCGGCCGACGCCAGGTCACGCTGGTCGTCGGTGAGGGCGAAGTCCATGGTCATCCTCTCCGGGTCACCGGGTGCGGGGCAGGCCGAGCACGCGTTCGGCGATGATGCCGCGCAGGATCTCGGAGGTGCCGCCCTCGATCGAGTTGGCGCGGCTGCGCAACCGCAGGTGCTGCCAGTGGCCGGCGGCGTGGCTGTCCGGGCCGTCGAGCACGGCCGCCGGGCCGAGCAGCCGCAGCGCGAACGCGGCCAGCCGCTGGTTGGTGACCGACCAGTGCAGCTTGAGCACCGAGCTCTCCGGGCCGGGCTTGCCGGTCCGCGCCAGCGTGGCCATCGTCCGGTGACCGGTCCAGCGCAGGGCCTGCAACTGCACGTGCAGCTCGGCCAGCTCGGCGCGGACCGTCGGGTCGTCGGCCAGCCCGAGGTCGCGGACGGTGCGCAGCAGCCGGTCGAACTCGACGGTGAGCCGGGCGGTGAGGGTGATGCCGAAGGTGCCGCGTTCGTGGGCGAGGGTGGTCATCGCGATCCGCCAGCCCTCGCCGACCGGCCCCAGCACGCAGTCGCGGGGCACCAGCACGTCGTCGAGCACGATCTGGTTGAAGTCGGCGTCGCCGGTGCTCTGCCGCAGCGGCAGCACCTGCACCCCGGGGCTGCGCATGTCGACCAGCAGGCAGGTCAGGCCGGTGTGCGCGGTGGAATCGGGCTGGGTGCGGGCCAGCAGCAGACACCAGTCGGCCTGGTGGGCGTAGGACGACCAGACCTTCTCGCCGGTGACCCGCCATCCGTCGGCGGTGGCCGTCGCCCGGGTCCGCACCGCGGCCAGGTCACTGCCCGCGTCCGGCTCGGAGAAGCCCTGACAGAAGACGTACGCGCCGGAGAGGATCGGTTCCAGGAAGCGTTGCTGCTGCTCGGGGCTGCCGTGCGAGACGATGGTGGGTCCGACCATGCCCAGGCCGATCACGTTGCTGTGGTCCGGCGCCTCGGCCAGCGCGCTCTCCTCGGCGTAGATGCCCTGGTAGGTCGGGGGCAGCCCCCGCCCGCCGTAGGCGGCCGGCCAGGTCAGTCCGGTGTAGCCGGCGGCGTGCAACGCCTTGGTCCAGTCACCGGGTGCGCCGCCGTCGCGGTGCCGGGGCACCTGCTCGGCCAACCAGGCGCGCAGGTCACGCCGGAACGCGGCTTCCTGCGGGGTGTCACGCAGGTGCATCGCTCAGCCCTCCCGCGCGGTCACGGCGCGCGACGGGTCGCGGTAGGTGCTAACCCCGGCGCCGAAGTACCGCTCGCGCAGCGTCGTCTCCGCCGGGTCGTACGCGGTCCGGAACAGGCCCCGCCGTTGCAGCTCCGGCACGAGCAGGTCGCAGATGTCGTCGATGCCGTCCGAGGGCGGGCAGGGGATCAGGTTGAAACCGTCCACGTCGGCGACGGTCAGCCACTGCTCCATCCGGTCGGCCACCTGCTCGGGCGTGCCGAACAACGTCACCGGGGCGTCCACCCGGGGCCGGCGGGGGCGGGAGACCAGGTACTTCACGTCCCCGACCGTCCAGGTGCGGTCCGGGCTGAGCTTGCGCAGGAAGCCGAGGAAGGAGTGACTGGCCTGGCTGCGGATCTCGTCCACCGGGGTCTCGTCGGGGAAGGCGGCGAGGTCGATGTCCATCCACCCGCACCACTTGGCGAGCTGCCCCTCGCTGCTCCACAGCGTGTTGTACGCCTCCGCCTTGGCCTTGGCCTCGGCCCGGTCCCGCCCGATCATGACCATGCCGCCCTGCAACGCCTTCACCATGCCGGGGTCCCGGCCGTGCCGGGCCGCCGCCGCGCGCAGGGCGGCCAC
>NZ_SISL01000487.1:0-4287 GCF_004307965.1 Verrucosispora sp. SN26_14.1
GCTCGCGCCGCTGCCGGACGTGCCGGCGCGTCGCGCCCTCGAATCGCTCTGCGACCACATCGCCGACCGCACCGGCTGATCACCTCTTCGCAGTGTCCCGCCGAGGACCGACGCCCTCGACCGGGTGTGCGGTCAGGCTGACGCGGGCCGGGACAGCAGCCGGGTGGCGGTGAGCATGAGCGCGGCCGCGGTGAGCATGGCGGCGGCTGCGGTGAGCCACATCACCGGGTAACCGGCGGCGGTGGCGAGCGACCCGAGGGCCAGCGGGCCGAGGCAGCCGCCCGCGTACACCCCGGTCTGGGTGATGGAGGTGGCGGCGGCCGGTGCCTGCGGGTGCAGCCGGACCACGGCGAAGTTCATCAGTCCGGGCCAGGACCAGCCCAGGCCGAAACCGAGCAGG
This sequence comes from Verrucosispora sp. SN26_14.1, assembly GCF_004307965.1. NCBI lineage: Bacteria > Bacillati > Actinomycetota > Actinomycetes > Micromonosporales > Micromonosporaceae > Micromonospora > Verrucosispora sp. SN26_14.1. Next base: position 401 of record NZ_SISL01000487.1, read on the forward strand.
ACACCGGCGACGAGCGCCCCGGAGCCGGCCACCGCGAGCAGGCCGAGCCCCACCGCCCCGACCGCCAGCAGGCCGGCGATCACGGTGACGTGCCCGCCGTCGCGGCGGTCGGCGAGCCAACCGATCCCGATCCGCGCGACGACGCAGACCGCGCTGCCGAGGGTCAACACGAGTCCGGCGAGGGCGGGTCCGTGACCCCGGTCCACGGAGGCGTCGACCAGGAAGGTGCCCAGCGCGCCCGCCGCGCTTGCCGCGAGCGTCGCGGCCACGCCGACCACGACCAGACCCACGGTCGCGTTCCCGGCGGGGCGGTTCGACCGATGGACGGGTTGCGGTCCGTGTGACGGGACGAGCGGCAGCGTGGCCAATGCGGCACCGGCGGCGGCCACGAACGCCCACCGCCAGCCGACGGTGAGCGCGAGTGTGGGTACGGCCGCGCCGGCCAGCAGGGTGGAGACCGGGATGGCCGCCTGTTTGACGCCGAACGACAGGCCCTGTCGTCGCGCCGGTACGTGCCGGGCCAGCAGCAGGTTGCTGGAGAGTTGGCCCAGCGCGTTCGCGGTGCCGGCCACGGCCAGCAGGACGAGCAGCATCGGGTACGAGCGGGCCAGCACGGCCACGGCGAGCAGCGAGCCGGCGGAGATCAGGATGCCCGTGCGGGCGACGACGCCACCGCCCCAGCGTTCCACCAGCGCACCGGAGGGGACCGAGGCGAGCGCACCGACGCCGAAGTAGATCGCCACGGCGATGCCCAGACCGGCCGGGTTGAAGCCCAACTCCTCGCGCATCTGCACGGCGAGCCCGCCGACCAGGAAGACGGGTAGGACGCAGGCGATGGTGACGGCCACGGCGGTGGAGGCGGCCCGGACGGGCCGGGTGGTGGTCTCCGCAGCACGGGACGGGGCGGTGTGGGTCATGGTGGGGCCAACCTACGCCTGCCGCATTCCGGCAACGGAAAGTGCGGTCAGCGTCACATCGGGTATCCGACGAACGGTGATCCTCCACCCGATCAGGCGTTTCGCGCGGGGCTCCTTTTTCATATGGTGTAAGTCCCCGGTGGCGGAGGTGGTTGTGCGTGACCCCCTGGCGGAACCTTCGGACCTGATCCGAAGTGTCTCCCGCGCACTTCGAGTGCTCGAGTCGGTCGGTCGTGCCCCGCGCGGGCTGACGGTGAAACAGATCGCCCGGCGGTGCGAGCTGACCGTTGCCACGACCTACCACCTGGTCCGCACACTCGCGTACGAGGGTTACGTGATCCGCCGCGAGGACGGCACGTACATCGTGGGGCTGGAGGTGGCCGACCGCTACCGCGAACTGGTCGCCGCGTTCCGGGGCTCGCCCGCGGTGGGGGAGAACCTGCGTCGCGCGGCCATCGAGACCGGATGGAGCCACTACCTCGGCCGCTTCGTGGGCGGTCAGGTCGCCGTCACCGCCGTCGCGGAGGGGAACCGCTCGCCGTACCTGGAGGACCTCGTGCCCGGGTTCGACGAGGGCGCGCACGCGACCGCGCTCGGCAAGGCCCTGCTCGCCACGCTCACCGCCGAGCAGCGGCACCGCTACCTGCGGGAGTACGGCATGCGGCCGTTCACCAGCGCCACCCTGACCACCCCGGAGGCGTTCGAGGCCGACCTGGCGGCGGGCGAGCGGCGCGGGATGCAGCTCGAACTGGGTCAGTTCCGGCAGGGGGTGGCCTGCGCGGCTGTCCTGGTCACTCCGGACAAGGACATGGAACGGCGTACGGTGCTGGCGTGTGCGCTGCCGGCCAGCGAGATGATGACCTCCGCCCGGGTGGTCCGGACGAAGCTGATCACCACCGCCCGCGCGATCGCCGAGTGCCTCGCCACCGAGACCTGACCGGAGCCGACCGGTCCGCCCGGACCGGAACGGGCCGGGCTGCCGGAGCCGACCCGGCGAGACGGCCCCCTTCCTGGTGGGAAGAGGGCCGTCGGGAAGCGGCCGGCGCGGAGCCGGGGCGGGGTCAGCTACCGACCGGCCCGCCGTCCAGCCGCCAGGTCACCACCACGCCCGGTTTGGCGTAGTCGCCGTCCGGCCAGGTGGAGGCCGGGTTGTCGACCGAGGCACCGGTCACCTCGCCGGGGTGCTGCACGGCGACGAAGAGCGAGCGGTTGTCGCCGGTGATGAACGGCCCGCAGGTCTCCGCACCGCGCGGCACGGTGAGGAACTGCTTGAGGTGGCCCCGCTCCGGCCCTTCGGTCGGTGTGGCGAAGAGGCCGTCGTTGCTGCCCAGAGCGTTGCCGTCGGTGGAGATCCAGAGGTTGCCGGTGGCGTCGAAGGCCACGTTGTCCGGGCAGGAGATCGGCGACACCTTCGTCTTGTCGTACCCGGAGAAGTAGGTCGACGGGTCCGCCGGGTCACCGCAGACGATCGGCAGTGACCAGGTGAACGTCTCGGCGGTGTTGTCGCCCCGGTGCTCGACCAGTTCCAGGATCTGTCCGTGCCGGTTGGTGCTGCGCGGGTTGGCCTCGTCCGGCCCGGGGTTGCTGCCGACACCCCGGTTGGTGTTGTTGGTCAACGCCACGTAGACCTTGCCGGTGAGCAGGCTCGGCTCGACGTCCTCGGGCCGGTCCATCTTGGTCGCGCCGACCTTGTCACCGGCGAAGCGGGTGAAGGTGAGCACCTCGGCGGCGGTCATCCCGTCCACGAAGGAGCGGTTGCCGCTGACCAGCTTGATCCAGCGGCCCTTGCCGTCGAACGCACCGTCCGAGGGCAGCCGTCCGGATCCGTCGATCTCGTCGGCGCTGGTCTGGTCGAGCCGGGCGACGTAGAGCGTGCCGGACTCCAGCAGCGTCAGGTTGTGCTTGCGGGCGACCCAGGAGTTGCCCTTCATGAACGTACGGTCCGAGACGAACTTGTACAGGTAGTCGAAGCGCTCGTCGTCGCCCATGTACGCGACCACGCGTCCGTTGCGGGCCACGATGACGTTCGCGCCCTCGTGCTTGAAGCGCCCCAGCGCGGTGTGCTTGCGGGGGCGACTGGTCGGGTCGTACGGGTCGATCTCCACGATCCAGCCGTGCCGGTTCGCCTCGTTCGGGTGTCTGGCCAGGTCGAAGCGGTCGGCGGCACGGTCCCACTTGCGGTTGCCGCTGGGGTGGCGGGTGGTGGTGTTGATGCCGTACCGGGCCAGCCGGGGCTTGTCCGCTGCCGGGGCGGCATCACCGCCGACGAAGTACTGGTTGAAGTTCTCCTCACCGGAGAGCACCGTGCCCCACGGGGTCACCCCGCCCGCGCAGTTGTTCAGCGTGCCGACGACCGTACGCCCCCTGGGGTCGGCGGCGGTCTTCACGAACGCGGAGCCGGCGGCCGGACCGGTCAGCTCGAAGGTGCTGCTCAACGCGTCGACGCGCCGGTTGTACGGGCGGCGGCCCGAGGTGACCGCGCGCCACTGGCCGGTGCCGCCGACCCGCTCGATCTCCACCACCGACATGCCGTGTGCCGCCATCGACACCTTCACCTGCTCGACGGTGAGCGCGTCGAGGCTGGTGAAGCCGGGGAACATCAGGTCCTCGTTGGTGTACTCGTGGTTGACCACGAGCAGTGCCCGCCGACCGCCCTTGTCCAGCGGCAGCACACCGACGTAGTCGTTGTTGTACCCGAACTGGCGGGCCTGTGCGGCGGCGGTCTGCCGACGCAGGTCGAAGGCGGGCGCGCCGGGCAGCACCGGGTCGCCCCAGCGGATGACGACGGCGTGGTCGTAGCCGTTCGGCACCACGAAGGTGTCCAGCGTGTTCGGCGGGATCGGCGAGAAGCTCAGCTCACCGCTGCCGACACCCCGGCCGCCGGCGCTGAAGGTGGTGGCCTCGGGTACCACCGGGGAACCCGGCGTCGCGGCGGCGGCGCCACCACCGGCCCGCGCCCCTGTCTCTGAT
>NZ_SISL01000488.1:0-4277 GCF_004307965.1 Verrucosispora sp. SN26_14.1
GTGCTCGGCCGGGCGATGAACGGCCACCTGGACGTGGCGACGACGCTCGCCGCCGACCCCGACGGCACCGCCGGTTCCCGGGACACGCTGCGGCGACGTTTCGACGCCGACGGCGCCACCGCGCTGCTGGCCGCCGCCGGGCTCGCCGTCGAGGAGATCCACGGCGTACGCGTGCTCGCCGACCTGCTGCCCGCAGCCGTGGCGGATGGCCAGCCGGGCGCCCTGTTGGAGCTGGAACGGGCGCTGGCCGCCCGGCCGCCCTGGCGGGATCTGGCGGCGCAACTGCACCTGTTCGCCCGCCGTCCGGCATGACCGGCCCGGAGGGAGCAGCCGTGCGCCCCCCGGTGTTAGGAGGGGGCCCTTCCTATGCACCAGGCGTTAACAAGGTGCCCTTCCTTGCACCTGTCACGCCGGAGTACGGCGGGGGGAGCATCGCCGACGTGCTGCCCAGCGCGCTCGCGGTGCTCGGTGTGCCCGGTGCCGCCGATCTGCTCGACCTCGGTGCCGACCTCTCCGGCGTACGCCGGATCGCGGTGCTGCTGGTCGACGGGCTCGGGTGGTACCAGATCCCGACCGCCGCGCCGTACGCGCCGACCCTGGCCGGGTTGACCGCGGCGGCCGGTCGGCCGCTCACCTGCGGCTTCCCTTCCACCACCCCGGTCAGCCTGGTCACCCTGGGCACCGGGGCGGCACCCGGCGCGCACGGGGTGCTCGGGTTCACGCTGCGGGTGCCCGGCACCGAGCGGGTGCTCAACCACATCGAGTGGTCCGGCGACCCGTCGCCGCTGCGCTGGCAGCCGGTCGCCACCCAGTTGGAGCGGGCCCGGGCCGCCGGGGTGGCGGTGACCGTGGTCAGCCGGCCGGAGTTCGGCGGCAGTGGCCTGACGTTGGCCGCGAACCGGGGCGGCGACTACCGGGGCGCGGCCGGGGTCGACGCGGTGGCCACCACGATGTTGGCCGCGCTGACCGCCGGCCGAGGCCCCACCCTGGTCTCCGGGTACCACCCGGACGTGGACCGCGACGGGCACCTCAGCGGCGTCGACTCGGCACCCTGGCGGGCCTCGGTGGCCGAGGTGGACGGGATGCTGGCCCGGTTGGTCGACGGGTTGCCGCCGGACGGGGCGTTGCTGGTCACCGCCGACCACGGCCAGCTCGACGTGCCCGCCGCGCACCGGTTCGACCTGGACACCGACCCTCGGCTGACCGACGGGGTGCGGGTCGTCGCGGGCGAGCCCCGGGTGCGGTATCTGCACACCGCGCCGGGTGCCACCGCCGACGTGGTGGCGGCCTGGTCGGCTGTGCTCGGTGACGCCGCCCGGGTGCTGGTGTGCGACGAGGCGGTGGCCGCCGGCTGGTTCGGGCCGGTGCCCGAGGCGCACCTGGAGCGGGTCGGCGACGTGGTGGTGGTCTGCAACGACACGTACGCCGTGCTGGCCAGCCGGTCGGAGAGCCCGATGGTCTCCCGGCTGGTGGCCTTCCACGGCGCGGACACCGCGGCCGAGATGACGATTCCGCTGCTGGTGCTGCGGGGCTGACCGGACGTCCTGTCCCACCCCGGGGTTAACCTGCCGGGGTGGGACGCAGCCAGTCGTTGCCCCGGGGTGGCGATCCCCGGTTCGGGCCGGACGCCGACGACGCCGGTTGTTCGATCCTGCACGTCGACATGGACGCCTTCTTCGCCTCGGTGGAGGTGCGGCACCGACCGGAGTTGCGCGGCCGGGCCGTCGTGGTCGGCGGGGTCGGCGCACGCGGGGTGGTCAGTTCGGCCAGCTACGAGGCCCGGCGGTACGGCGTCCGCAGCGCGATGCCGACGATGCGGGCCCGGGCGCTCTGCCCGCACGCGGTGTTCCTGCCACCGGACTTCAGCCGCTACTCGGCCGCCTCGCGGGCGGTCATGCAGATCTTCCGGGACGTCACGCCGCTGGTCGAGCCGCTCTCCCTGGACGAGGCGTTCCTGGACGTCGCGGGTGCCCGGCGACTGTTCGGGCCGCCGGCCGCGATCGCCCGCCGGATCCGCGAGCGGGTCGCCGCCGAGCAGGAGCTGACCTGTTCGGTGGGGGTGGCGTCGAGCAAGTACGTGGCCAAGCTCGGGTCGACCCGGGCCAAGCCGGACGGCCTGCTCGTGGTCCCGGCCGCCCAGGTCCTCGACTTCCTCCATCCGCTGCCGGTCGCCGCCCTCTGGGGAGTGGGGGAGCGGGCCGAGCAGCACCTCCTGCGGCTCGGGCTGCGCACGGTGGGCGACCTGGCCCAGGCCCCGCTGGGGTTGGTGCGGACCGCCGTCGGCGCGGCGGCGGCCGGGCACCTGCACGAGTTGGCGTGGGGACGCGATCCGCGTCGGGTCAGCCCCGAGCACGCGGAGAAGTCGGTCGGCGCGGAGGTCACCTTCGACGTCGATGTCAATGATCCGACCGAGATCCGGCGCACCCTGTTGGCGCTCGCCGAGAAGGTCGGTGGCCGGTTGCGTGCCGGTGGGCTGGTGGGGCGCACCGTGTCGCTCAAGGTGCGGATGGCCGATTTCCGCACGGTGAGCCGGTCGCGCACCCTGGACGTGCCCACCGACGTGGCGCGGGAGATGTTCGACACGGCCTGGTCCCTCTACACCGCTCTGGCGCCTGGTGAGCGGATCCGCCTCGTCGGCGTACGCGCGGAGGGTCTGACCTCCGCGGACGAGACGCCCCGGCAGCTCGCGCTCGGTGCGCCCGAGCGGGGATGGCGCGAGGCGGAGGTCGCGGCGGACGCTGCGGCTGCCCGATTCGGGCGGTCCGTCATAGGACCGGCCAGTCTTCTCGGGGGGCGTGATCCCCGACGAAATGAAAATCCGACGCGGCCGTAGGTCGTCCCGCTTTCCGACGCGCGAGGGCCCTCGTAGACTTGCGGGTAAGCAGCCGGTTGGCTGCCACGGTCTGTCGGTCCGACCGGACCGACCAACGTGACCGGGGAGGAGTGCCGTGCCGCTCTCGGAGCACGAGCAGCGGCTGTTCGAGCAGATCGAGCGGTCGCTTGCCGAGGACCCCAAGTTCGCCTCGGCCGTGCGCGCCAGCGACCCGCGTTTCCACGCGCGGCGTCGCCTGCTCGTCGCTGCCGGCGTGATCGTCGCTGGCCTGGCGTTGTTGGTCTATGGCGCGGTGATCAAAACTCCGCCGTTGGCAGTGGCGGGATTCGTTGTCATGTTGGCCTCGGCGGCGTTCGCGGTGCAGTCGCACCGCCGGGCGCAGTCACCGGACCTGCACGTCGTCGGAGGCACGGCGAGTCGTCGCCGGTCCCGGGGACGGTCCGGTCGCCGGTCGGGGGGTTTCCTCGACCGGATGGAGGACCGGTGGCGTCAGCGCCCGGAGGGGCACCGCTGACCCGCTGTTCCTGACGGCGGGGCATTCGTCCCGGACCTGATCGGTCCGGGGCGTAGCGGCGTGCGACGACGGATGTGTGCTCCGGGTGTCCTTCGGGCGCCCAGGGCGAAGGCGGTGACGTGGCGCGCTCCGTGCTGCCCAGCGAGCGGCCGAGAGAAGAGCACGACCCCCAGCAGGCGGCGAGCGACAGCAGACCACGACGGGCCGGGTACCGGTGGATGTCCACCGGCACCCGGCCCGTGTCGTCGTGCCCGGACCGTGCCCTGTCGTGCCCGGACCGGGTGGGCGGTCAGCGACTCGCGCGGTTCGCGATCAGCCGGCGCGGACTGAACCGCAGCAGCCGGTGGCGTACCTGACCGCCGGAGTTCACCAGCCGCGACGAGGTGTCCGCGACGGTGGTGCGCCAGCGTTGCAGCACCGACGGCGGCAACACGGTCGCCATCAGGCGGGTTCGCCGGTCGGCCCGCTCGGCCAGCGCACCGCGTACCGTGCGCAGGGCCGTGGGCAGCGGCTCCCCGGTCAGCGGGTCGCGCGCGTACCGGGCCCGCTCCTCGGCGCGACCGAGCAGACGGGCCGCCGTCCCCGCCCCGGTGTCCGGTGCGAGGGCCTCCCGGACCAGCCGGTCGGCGGTCGCCCGGGGGGTCTCCGTCCGGTCCACCCGGATCCGGTAGTCGACAAGCGTGTCGAGCAGTTCGTCCCAGGCGGCGTGCGCGTCCGCCCGTGCCCGGTCCGGGTCGGCGCCGACCGACACCGCCGGTCGGTGCTCTCCGGTGGCGGTGGCCTCCGTCGCGTCGACCGTCCGGATCACCGGTGCCGGCCGACCTCGGCGGTGGCGTAGCGCGAGCCGGCGCAGCGCCGGCACGGCGAGCAGCGCCAGCAGGGCGAGTACGCCCACGGCGAGCAGCCACGGCCAGCGCGGCGCCTGCTGGG
>NZ_SISL01000489.1:0-4259 GCF_004307965.1 Verrucosispora sp. SN26_14.1
AGACAGCGTCCCGGCGGCGCGCAGGTCGTCGACGCGCCACGACACCGGCGTACCCGCCTCGGCCCGGAGCAGCCGGGGCCGCCCCTGCTCGGTGTCGATGGCGGTCCGCAGCGACTCGTGCCGGTCGACCAGGAGCTGCACCGCGGCGCCCAGCGCGTCGGGGTCCACCGCGCCGGTCAGCGCGAAGGCGACCGGCACGTTGTAGAGCGGCAGTCCCGGCCGCCACCGGTCGAGGAACCAGAGGCGTTCCTGGCCCGGCGACAGCACCGTCGGCGCACCGGTCGCGGCGATGACCGGACGGGCGGCGGTGTCGGTGATCCCCGCCTGCGCGAGCAGGTGGTCGATGAGGTCGTCCTCGGTCGGCCCCAGCGACCCGGCGGAATCAGTGGTCGTCACCAGTGTTCTCCTTCGTTGCGGACGCGGTGCCGAGTCGTGCGGCGCGTTCGGTGGGGCTGAGTCGGCGGACCTGCATGACGACGGCGGCGATCCGGTCGAGCCGGCCGGCGTCGGGTCCCTCGGCGCGCAGGCGTCGGGCCAGGTCGACGACGGTGGGTTGTTCGACGAGGTGGCGCACGGAGACCGGGGTACGCAGCGTGCGTTCCAGTCGGCCACAGACCTGCACCGCGTGCAGGGAGTGCCCGCCGAGGCCGAAGAAGTTGTCGTCGAGACCGATCCCGGCGACGTCGAGCACCTCGCCCCAGACCTCGGCGATGATCTGTTCGAGCGGGTCGGCCGGCGCCCGGAAGGCGGCCTGGTCGGCCCGTTGGTCGGTGTCCGGGTCGGGCAGCGCCGCCCGGTCGATCTTGCCGTTCGGAGTCAGCGGAAGCGTGTCCATCACCACGAACGCCGACGGCACCGCGTGCTCCGGCAGCCGTTCGGCCAGGAACTCCCGCAGCTCCGCCACGCTGACCGGGGCACCCGCCACCGGCTCCACGTAGCCGACCAGGCGTACCGGCGCGCCCTCCGACCGCGCCGCGACCACCACCGCCGACGCCACCGCCGGATACCCCAGCAGCGCCGACTCGACCTCGCCCAGCTCGACCCGGAAACCCCGGACCTTCACCTGGTGGTCGGCGCGGCCGACGAACTCCAGCGACCCGTCCGGCCGGCGGAACACCACGTCGCCGGTCCGGTACAGCCGGGCACCCGGCACGCCGGAGAAGCCGTCCGGTACGAACCGGTCGGCGGTCAGCCCCGACCGGTCCCAGTACCCCCAGGCCACTCCCGGGCCGCCCAGCCACAGTTCGCCGGGGATGCCGACGCCGGCCAGGCGACCCGCGTCGTCCACCACGTACGCCCAGGTGTTCGCGATCGCCGTACCGATGCCTCCGGTGCTGGTGGGTCGCGCCGTCAAACGGGTGTAGGTGGCGAAGGTGGTCACCTCGGTCGGGCCGTAGATGTTGTGCAGCCGCGCCGGACCCTGTCCGCCCTCGACGACCCGGCCCACCGTCCCCGGGTCGAGGCTCTCGCCGCCGAAGTAGAGCTGGTCCACCCCGGCGAAGGCGTCGGGCACCGTGTTGACGGTGGCGTTGAACAACGCGGTGGTGATGAAGACCGTGGTCACCGCCCGGGTACGCAGCAGGGCGGCGAGGCCCGGCGGGGAGAGCACCGTCTCGGTGGGCACGATCACCACCTGCCCGCCGTTGGCGAGCGCGCCCCACACCTCGAAGGTGATGGCGTCGAAGCTGGCGTTGGCGAGCTGGGCGAGGACGGTCCGTGGGGTCAGCTCGACGTAGTCGGCTCCACCCACCAGGCGGGTGATGCCGCGATGCGGCACCACCACGCCCTTCGGGTCGCCGGTCGAGCCGGAGGTGTAGATGACGTAGGCGGCGTCGTCCCCGCCGCACGCCGACCGGTCCGGGGCGGCACCGGTCGGGGTCACCGCACCGGTCGCCTCGGGCAGGGTGACGGCGTGCCGGTCGCCGAGCGGGAGTTGGTCGAGCAGATCCCGATGCCCGACCACCACCCGCGCGGCCGTGTCGGCCAGCATGAAAGCCAACCGCTGCGGCGGATAGTCCGGGTCCAACGGCACGTACGCGCCACCGGCCCGCAACACCCCCAACATCCCCACCACGAGATCGGCCGACCGCCGACAACAGAGACCCACCAGGGAACCCCGACCCACCCCCAGTCCGGTCAACCGCGCCGCCACCGCGTCGGCCCGGGCCACCAGCGACCCGTACGACAGCGACATCTCGCCGTCCACCACCGCCACCGCGTCCGGTGACGTCCGGGCCCACCCGGCCACCAGCGCGTCCACGGTCGACTCGGCGGGGTAGTCGCGGGGCTGCCCGGCCCAGTCCAGGAGCCGCCGCTCCTCCTCGGCGGGCAGCGCGGACACCGACGTGACCGGGGCGTCGACGTCGGCGAGCAGCCGCTCCAGCAGCACCGTCCACTGGGTGGCGAAACGGTCGGCGGTCGACTCGTCGAAGAGGTCGGTCGCGTACTCGACCTCGATGCCGAGGTCCGGGCCGCCGGTGTCGACCACCGCCAGGGTGAGGTCGAACTTCGCGGTGCCGGTGTCCACCGAGTCCAGCTCGGCGCCCAGGCCGTCGGACTCCCAGCGGCCCCGGGCGTGCTGGTTCATCCCGAAGGCCACCTGAGCGAGCGGGGCCCGGCTCTGGTCACGGTCCGGGTCGAGCGCGTCCACCAGGGACGCGAACGGGATCTGCTGGTGGGCCTGGGCGGCGGCCGAGACGGCGCGTACCCGCTCGACCAGTTCCACGAAGGTGGGCGTGCCACCCAGGTCGGCCCGGAGCACGACGGTGTTGACGAAGAACCCGACCAGGTCGTCGAGTTCGGGCAGCGGACGCCCGGCGGCCGGGGTCGCCACCACCACGTCGGTCCGGCCCGACCAGCGGCCGACCAGCAGCAGGTACGCGGTCATCAGCAGGTCGAAGACGGTGACCGAGTGGGTCCTCGCGGCGGCCCGCAGCGCCGACACCGTCGAGGGGTGCAGGCGATGCCGCAGAGTCGCACCGGCGTGACTCGCGACCGGCGGGCGACGGCGGTCGGCGGGCAGTTCCAGCAGGCGCGGTGCCCCGGCCAGCCGCTGCCGCCACCAGGCGACCTCGTCGGCGATCACCTGCGGGGTGAGGACCTCGCGCTGCCAGGCGGCGAAGTCGGCGTACGTCGGCGCGAGCAAGGAGGGGTCCCCTGTACGACACGAGGCGTTAGCAGGGGGCCCTTCCTTACCCGAGGGCCGGCCGGTGAGGATCTCGGCGAGCAGGATGTCCAGCGACCAGCCGTCGCAGGCGGCGTGGTGGACGGAGAGCCAGAGCAGCCACTCGTCGTCGGCGACCCGGACCACTCCGCCCCGCAGCAGCGGTGCCTGTGACAGGTCGAAGGGGCGGGCGACACCGGCGGCGGCCAGTCGTCGCCCCTCCCGCTCACCTCCGGCGCGGGCGTCCGACACGGTCCAGTCGATCTCCGTACGGTCGGCGATGCGGGCGACCGGACGACCGTCGACGGTCACCAGCGCCGTCCGGAGCGCCGGATGGGCGGCCACCACCGCCCGGACGGCGTCGTGGAGCCGTCCGGGGTCGACCGTGCCGGTCAGCCGCACCAGCACCGGGACGTTGTAGAGGGCCGAGCCGTCCCGCAGCCGGTCCAGGTACCACAACCGCTCCTGCCCGAACGACACCACCGGCTCGCCACCGTGCGCGGTGAGGGCGGGCAGCGCGGGCGCCGGCTCACCGGCGTCGACCAGCGCGGCGAAGTCGGTGAGGACCGGATGGGCGAAGAGCTGGTCCACGGTGAGGGCCACCCCGCGCTCGGCCGCCGTCCGGGCGACGACCTTGGCGGCCAGCAGGGAGTGCCCGCCGAGGGCGAAGAAGTTGTCGTCGGCGCCGACCCGGTCCAGGTGCAGGACGTCGGCCCAGACGGCGGCGAGCAGGCGTTCGGTCGGGGTGGCGGGCTCGATCGGCTCACCGGCGGGCAGGCTCTCCACGGCCGCCGCCACGGCGTCCGCCGCACCCGCGCCGGGCAGCCGTCCGGTGCCGGCCACCAGGCCGTTCAGGATCCCGTCGAGACGGTCCAGGTGGGCGGCGACGCTCACCGGGCCGTACCGGTCCTCGTCGTGGTCGCAGCGCACCACCAGCCCGCCGTCGCGGGCGGTGACCTCCAGGACGGCGTCGCACCAGACGATCTCGTGTTCGAGGGCGGCCACGTCACCGGGGTCGAGTCCGCCGCCGAGCGCGCCGAGCGGGACCACGGCGATCCGTACCTCGCCGTCGCCCGCCGGACGCGCCGCCGGCAGC
>NZ_SISL01000049.1:0-22825 GCF_004307965.1 Verrucosispora sp. SN26_14.1
CCCGGAGCACCGGTGCCACGGTCGACGCCACGCCCACCAGCGGCGCCACGACCAGCACCAGCGCGTACGCCATCGGCGAGTCGACCCCGGCCAGGCCGAGGAGGGCCACCAGCCCGATGCGCAGTCCGCCGTCGATCCCGAGCTGGGTGCCGTACCAGCCGAACTGCCGCAGCCCGGAGAGCACGCCCCGGGTGGTGTGCGCCACGGCCAGCGCGGCGAGCGCGCCGCAGAGCGCCCACACCAGCCCGGTGTCACCGGCGAAGAGGCGGTCGCCGAGCACGTCGGCGGCGGCGACGCAGGCCAGCACCAACAGACCCAGCGTGACGGCGGCGACGGCGGCACCGCGCGCCAGGACCGGGCCGGGCGGCAACCCCCGGGTACGGCGGGCCGCGACCAGCCGGGCCACCTCCTGCTCGACCGGCAGGAACACGCCGAGGCCGACGGTGAACACGAAGGACCAGAGCACCGAGAGCGACGAGTAGTCCCCGGCGGTGAGGTTGTGCCCGGCCACCGCGAGGTGCACGTACGAGGCCAGGCCGACGATGGCCAGACCCGCGCCGACCGGGACGGTGCCGGGCGGTACGAGACGGAGCAGGCGACCGATCACCGGCGGATGAGGGCCAGCGTGAGCACGGCCAGGGCCCGCCCGAGATAGATCATCGCCTTCGCGGGGGAGTGGCTCGGGGTGCCGGCCATCCGCCGCCGCATCGCCACCGGCACCTGCTGGATGCGGTAGCCCCGACGGGCGGTGTGCACCAGCGTCTCGACGGTGTCGCCGAGGTACTCGGCGGGGTACCACTGGGCGAACATCTCGATCATCCGTCGGTTGGCGGCACGGAAGCCCGAGGTGGTGTCGGTCAGGGTGGTGCCGGACAGGCCGGAGAGCACCATCGACAGCATCCCCATCGCCCATCGCCGGGGTCCCCGCACGGTGTACTCACCCTCACCGGCGAACCGGGCACCGATCACCAGGTCGTGGTCGTCGAGCAGGTCGACCAGCTTCGGTACGTACCGGGGGTCGTGCTGGCCGTCGGCGTCGATCTGGACCGCCACGTCGTAGTCGTGGTCGTAGGCGTACCGGTAGCCGAGGCGCATGGCGCCGCCGACACCGAGGTTGTACGGCAGCCGGGCGACCCGGGCACCGGCGGCGGCGGCGACCGCCGAGGTGCGGTCGGTGGAGCCGTCGTCCACCACGAGGACGTCGACGCCGGGCAGCTCGCCCCGGACCTCGCGGACCACGTCGGCGATGGACCCGGCCTCGTTGAGCGCCGGGATGATGACCAGGAGCCGCTTGCCGTTAACCATCGCGGGACACCAGCTCTTCTCGTGCGGCCCGGTCGGCCTCGAACTCGGCGCGGATCAGCGCGATCTCCTCGGCCAGCGTGCGGGTCTCCTCCTCCAGCGCGCTGACCTCCCAGCTCAGGTGGATGCAGACGAGCAGCAGGAAGACGATGCCGAGGAAGAGCACGAGGCTGACGCCGGAGGCGACACCGAGCAGGTCGGCGACGCCGTCGAGCAGCCGGGGGAACAGCGACAGGGGGATGACCACGAACAGCAGCCCGAGCCAGAGCATGCCGTACTTCTCACGTAGCTGTCGGCGGCGCAGCAACTCGACGATCGTGGCCAGCAGGACCAGACCGGTCAAGCCGGTGACCAGGGTGAGCTTCATGCGACCTTCCACGGGGAGGGTGGAGCGGCGGGAGCGAGAGCGTCGCTCAGTGTGGCGTGCCAGTCCGGTAGGGGTGACAGCCCGGCGGCGGCCCATCGGTCGTGCCCTAGCACACTGTACGCCGGTCGGGCGGCGGGACGCGGAAAGCGGTCGCTGGTGATCGGCCGGATCCGGTCCGGATCGAGCCCGTGCAGGGCGAACGCCGCGCGGGCCAGGCCGTACCAGGTGGTCTCCCCGGCGCAGGTGCCGTGGTAGACGCCGGGGGCCGCCCGACCGGCCAGCGCCGCCCCGGCCAGGGCCACCAGCTGCCGCGCCAGCGCGTACGACCAGGTGGGCTGGCCCCGCTGGTCGTCCACGACGTCGAGGAACTCGCGCTGGTCCGCGAGGCCGAGCATGGTGCTGACGAAGTTGCGGCCGTGGGTGCCGTACAACCAGGCGGTGCGGACCACGTAGCCGGTGTCGGGCAGGTGCCGGGTCACGGCCAGTTCCCCGGCGAGCTTGCTCCGGCCGTACGCGTTGATCGGCGCGGTGGGGGTGTCCTCCGGGTACGGGGTGTCGGCGTCGCCGGGGAAGACGTAGTCGGTGGAGAGCTGGATCAGGCGGGCGTCGTGCGCGGCGCAGGCCGTGGCGAGGTGGGCCACCGCCTCACCGTTGACGCGGGTGGCCGCCGCCTCGTCCGACTCGGCGCCGTCGACGTCGGTCCACGCGGCGGTGTTGATCACCACGTCGTGTCCGGCCACCGCGGCGTGCACCGCGGCGGCGTCGGTGATGTCGAGCTCGGCCCGGGTGGCGGGGGTCACCGTGTCCGTGGTGGCGAGCACCTCCACCAGGTCCCGCCCGAGCATCCCGCCGGCGCCCGTCACCAGTGCCCTCACGCGGACTGCGCCCGGGTCAGCGGTTCCCACCAGGAGCGGTTGTCCCGGTACCACCGGACGGTGTCGGCGAGGCCGGCCTCCAGCGGGATGCTGGGGGCGTACCCCAGCTCCGTGTTGATCTTTGAGATGTCCAGCGAGTAGCGGCGGTCGTGGCCCTTGCGGTCGGGCACCGCCACCACCCGGTCCCAGTCGGCGCCGCACGCGTCGAGCAGCAGCGCGGTCAGCTCCTTGTTGGTCAGCTCGGTGCCGCCGCCGATGTGGTAGACCTCGCCGGCGCGGCCCTTCTGCTGCACCAGCGCGATGCCCCGGCAGTGGTCGTGCACGTGCAGCCAGTCCCGCACGTTGCCGCCGTCGCCGTAGAGCGGCACGGTCCGCCCGTCGAGCAGGTTGGTCACGAACAGCGGGATGACCTTCTCCGGGAACTGGTACGGCCCGTAGTTGTTGGAGCAGCGGGTGACCACCACGTCCAGGCCGTGCGTGCGGTGGTACGCCAGCGCCAGCAGGTCGGAGCCGGCCTTCGACGCCGAGTACGGCGAGTTGGGCGCCAGCGGCCAGTCCTCGGTCCACGAGCCGTCCGCGATCGAGCCGTACACCTCGTCGGTGGAGACGTGCACGAACCGGCCGGTGCCGTGCCGCAGCGCGGCGTCGAGCAGCGTCTGGGTGCCCAGCACGTTGGTGGTGACGAACGGCGCGGCCCCGGCGATCGAGCGGTCGACGTGCGACTCGGCGGCGAAGTGCACGATCACGTCGTGCCCCGGGACGACCTCGTCCACCACCTTGGCGTGGCGGATGTCACCCTGTACGAAGCGTAGTCGCGGGTCGTCGCGGACCGGGTCGAGGTTGGCCCGGTTGCCGGAGTACGTCAGGGCGTCCAGCACGGTGATGCCCGTGGGCTCCACCGGAGACTCCCCCTGCGCGCTGCCGCCGGGTGCCCCCAGCAGCATTCGGACGTATTCCGAACCGATGAAGCCGGCGCCGCCGGTGACCAGGATCCTCACGGATCCGGAAGTCTACGCGAATCCCCCGCAAAGCAGCGGTTGCGCCGCGTGGCCTGCGCCGGTTGCTCCCGGTACGCTCCCCGGGTGCGTGGAATCCTGCTCGCCGGCGGCACCGGTAGCCGACTGTGGCCGATCACTCGGGCGGTGTCGAAGCAGCTGATGCCGGTCTTCGACAAACCGATGATCTACTATCCGCTCTCCACCCTGGTGATGGCCGGGGTGCGGGAGATCCTGGTGATCACCACCCCCGAGGAACAGGGCCAGTTCCAGCGCCTGCTCGGCGACGGCAGCCAGTTCGGGCTGCGCCTGGAGTACGTCGCGCAACCCCGCCCGGACGGCATCGCCCAGGCGTTCGTGCTCGGCGCGGACTTCATCGGTGACGAGGCGGTCGCGCTGATCCTGGGCGACAACATCTTCCACGGCGTCGGCCTGGGCGGCCAGCTCGCCGCCGCGGGCGACCCCGTCGGCGGGCGGATCTTCGCCTACCCGGTGGCCAACCCGCAGGCGTACGGCGTCGTGCACTTCGACGACGACGGCCGGGTGCTGTCGATCGAGGAGAAGCCGGCCCGGCCCAAGTCCCGGTACGCCGTACCCGGGCTGTACTTCTACGACAACCGGGTGGTGGAGATCGCCCGTGGCCTGACCCCGAGCGCCCGGGGCGAGCTGGAGATCACCGCCGTGAACGAGGCGTACCGGCTTGCTGGGGAGCTGTCGGTGACCGTGCTGGACCGGGGCACCGCCTGGCTGGACACCGGCACCTTCACCTCGCTGATGCAGGCCGCCGAGTTCGTCCGGGTCATCGAGGAACGGCAGGGCATGAAGATCGGCTGTGTCGAGGAGGTGGCCTGGC
This sequence comes from Verrucosispora sp. SN26_14.1, assembly GCF_004307965.1. Taxonomy (NCBI): domain Bacteria; kingdom Bacillati; phylum Actinomycetota; class Actinomycetes; order Micromonosporales; family Micromonosporaceae; genus Micromonospora; species Verrucosispora sp. SN26_14.1. Next base: position 4,393 of record NZ_SISL01000049.1, read on the forward strand.
GGGCCGGCCTGATCGACGACGCGCGGCTGCGGACGCTGGCCGAGCCGCTGACCAAGAGCGGATACGGCGACTACCTGCTCGACCTGCTCGCCCGGGAGCGCGGTGACCTGGTCGACCGGACCGTACCGGTGCAGGTGACCCCGTGAAGATCCGGCCGCTGAGCATCGAGGGCGCCTGGGAGGTCGTCCCGCAGCAGCACGGCGACGCGCGTGGGCTGTTCCTGGAGTGGTACCGCTTCGACCGGCTCGCCGAGGCGGTCGGGCACCCGCTGCGGCTGGCGCAGGGCAACCTCTCCGTCTCGGCCCGCGACGTGGTGCGGGGCATCCACTTCGCCGACGTGCCTCCCGGGCAGGCCAAGTACGTCACCTGCGTACGCGGCGCGGTGCTCGACGTGGTGGTGGACCTGCGGGTCGGTTCGCCGACCTTCGGTCGCTGGGAGGGCGTACGCCTGGACGACGTGGACCGGCGCGCGGTCTACCTGGCCGAAGGGCTCGGCCACGGCTTCTGCGCGTTGACCGACGACGCGACGCTCAACTACGTCTGCTCGACCACCTACAACCCCTCCGGTGAGCACGGGGTGCACCCGCTCGACGAGGAGCTGGGCATCGAGTGGCCGACCGGGTCTCCGCAGCTCTCCGACCGCGACGCCGTCGCGCCGAGCCTCTCCGAGGCGCGCCGCCGGGGGCTGCTGCCGGACTACGACACGTGCCGGGCGTACACGGCGGGACTGGCCGGGGCGGGGCTTCCCGGGGCGTCCTGACCGGGCCTCATCGACGCGTACGGGCCGCGACAGTGACGAAGTCGGCCTCGGTACGGCTAATGTCTCATCATGGAGCGGCGAATCTTCGGTCTGGAGACCGAGTACGGCGTCACCTGCACCTACCGTGGGCAGCGGCGGCTGTCCCCTGACGAGGTAGCCAGATACCTGTTCCGCCGAGTGGTGTCCTGGGGCCGGTCGAGCAACGTCTTCCTCCGCAACGGCGCACGCCTCTATCTCGACGTCGGCTCACACCCGGAGTACGCCACCCCGGAGTGCGACTCGGTGGTCGACCTGGTCGCCCACGACCGGGCCGGTGAGCGGATCCTGGAGGGTCTGCTCATCGACGCGGAGAAGCGGCTGCACGACGAGGGCATCGCCGGTGAGATCTACCTGTTCAAGAACAACACCGACTCGGCCGGCAACTCCTACGGGTGCCACGAGAACTACCTGGTGTCCCGGCACGGGGAGTTCGGCCGGCTCGCCGACGTCCTGATCCCGTTCCTGGTCACCCGGCAGTTGATCTGTGGCGCCGGCAAGGTGCTGCAGACCCCTCGCGGTGCCGTCTACTGCCTGTCCCAGCGGGCCGAACACATCTGGGAGGGCGTCTCCTCGGCGACCACCCGCAGCCGCCCGATCATCAACACCCGGGACGAGCCGCACGCCGACGCCGAGCGGTACCGCCGCCTGCACGTCATCGTCGGCGACTCCAACATGAACGAGGTCACCACGCTGCTCAAGGTCGGCACCGCCGACATCGTGCTGCGGATGATCGAGGCCGGGGTGGTGATGCGCGACCTCACCCTGGAGAACCCGATCCGGGCCATCCGCGAGGTGTCGCACGACATCACCGGTCGCCGCAAGGTGCGGCTGGCCTCCGGAAAGGAGATCAGCGCGCTGGAGATCCAGCAGGAGTACCTCTCCAAGGCGATCGAGTTCGTCGAGCGGCGCGGCGGCGACCAGACCGCCAAGCGGGTCGTCGAGCTGTGGGGTCGGGTCCTCAGCGCGGTGGAGAGCGGTGACCTGGAGCCGGTCTCCCGCGAGATCGACTGGGTCACCAAGCTCCGGCTGATCGAGCGCTACCAGCGCAAGCACGACCTGCCGCTGTCGCACCCCCGGGTGGCGCAGATGGACCTCGCCTACCACGACCTGCGCCGGGGACGTGGGCTCTACGCCCTGCTGGAGCGGCGTGGCGACGTGGACCGGGTGGCCACCGACCCGGAGATCTTCGAGGCGAAGGAGACGCCGCCGCAGACCACCCGGGCCCGACTGCGCGGCGAGTTCATCCGGCACGCCCAGGAGAAGCGGCGGGACTTCACCGTCGACTGGGTGCACCTCAAGCTCAACGACCAGGCGCAGCGCACCGTGCTGTGCAAGGACCCGTTCCGGGCGTACGACGAGCGGGTGGAGCGGTTGATCGCCAGCATGTGACCTGGTCTACCCGGGTCCGTCCGCACGCCGGACGGGCCCGGGTAGGCTGGTCGGGCCATGCTTCCTCCCGAACCCCCCACCCCAGGCACCGAGCGGCAGAGCTGGATCGAACGCCGCCGCGAGAAGGTGCGCGCCGAGGTCGAGCGCAACCGTCGAGGCGAGTACACCGTGCCGACCTGGGTGCTGGCGCTGGCCCTGGCCGCGATGGTCGGCGGCTGGATAGCCCTGATCATCTTCGCCTGAGGCGTAAGGAAGGGCACCTTATTAACGCCTGCGGTAGAGCAGGGGACCCCTACTCACACGATTCCTCAGGGCGCGGCGGACGGTGGTGGCGTCACGTGACTCAGAACGCAGCGGGCGGCGGGGACGTCGTCGACGTGAGGCGGGCCGCGTACCGGCCGGCTGCCGCGGCGGCCAGGAAGTAGGCGTGGTCGGCGTCCAGGCCGCGTCCCATCGTCGACAGCGGCACCGGGCTGCGCCGCAGCGCCGCGTCCAGGCCCGCGTCGTCCACCCGTACCACCGTGTGCCGGTCGGCCAGCGGTGCCAGCGCCGCGTCGACCTCGGCCGCCAGGGTCGGGTCCAGGCCGTCGGGCACCACCAGGTCCGCGCGGGCCAGCGCCACCCGCCCGTACGAGGTCAGGCTGTGGTGCGACACGCCCCGGTGCCGGGGGCGGGGGTCGGCGTCGGAGATGCGGAGCGAGCCGACCGGCCGCCCGCCCAGCGCGGCGACCGCGTTGACCGCCTCGCCCACGGCCACCCCGGAGAAACCCCAGCGGGTGCCGGTGCCCAGGTTGCCCGGACCCTGCGCCACCACGGCGACGTCGGCGTCCAGGACGTACCGGGCGGCGAGCAGCCCGCTGTGCAGGGTGGACGCCTCCAGGTCGCCGCCGAACGCCTGCCCGACGCTGATCGTGCCGACCAACTCGTCGCGGAGCCCGGCCAGGGTCCGGGAGAACCAGGCGGGCAGCGCCCCACCGTCGGTGAGCAGGTACGCCACCCTCGCCTGCGGCGCCTCGGCCCGGATGCCGGCCAGGATCGCCGGCAGCGCCGAGTGCAGGTCGGCCGTCACCACCGGCAGTCCACCCAGGTCTTCGGCGGCGGCCAGCACCTCGCGGTGCGGTGATGCCTCCTCGTCCACCCCGAGCAGGATCGGCTGCAACGGGGTGTAGCGCGCCTTGACCAGGTGGCCCGCGTCGCGGGAGTCGAGGGCCTGCGGCGGGTCCGGCGGCAGCCGGTCGGGCACCGCCACCACCATGGCGTACCCGCCGGTGCCCAGGCCCATCAGCAGCGCGCCGGCGTTGAGCAGCACCCGGTCGCCGGGCTCGGGCTCACCCACCAGTTCCGGGTACGCGAGCGCCCGCATCGACGTGCCGTCGGTCAGCTCGACGTCGAGCTCGACTGCTCCGGTCCACCGCCGCCGCAGCGCCGCCACCACGCCTGCCCGCCATCGCACCATGCCCGCACGCTAGCTCCACCCCGCCGTCCACTCACGCCCGGGTAAGGATGTAAGGAAGGGACCCTTCCTATACACGAGGCGTTAGTAGGGGGCCCTTCCTTACATCCGGGGGCGGCGCGGGTGCGTGGCGGGAGCGGTACGGCTGCTAGCGTCTACGCCGTGTCGCGAAGTCGCACCGAACGCCTGGTCAACCTGGTGATCTGCCTACTGTCCACGCGGCGGTTCCTGACCGCTGCGCAGATCGCCGCGACCGTGCCCGGCTACGAGCACCATCCCGACGACGCCCGGGAGCACGAGGCGTTCCAGCGCAAGTTCGAGCGGGACAAGGCCGAACTGAGGGAGTTGGGCGTACCGCTGGAGACCGGGACGGCGAGCGCCTTCGATACCGAGCCGGGTTACCGGATCGCCCAGCGCGAGTACGCCCTGCCCGACATTCCCCTGAAACCGGACGAGGCCGCTGCGGTCGGCATCGCCGCGCGGCTGTGGCAGCACGCCGGCCTGGCCGCCGCCGCCTCCTCCGGGTTGGCGAAGCTGCGCGCCGCCGGGGTGGACGTGGACCCGCAGGCCACGCTCGGCCTGGAACCCATGGTGACGGTCGATCCGGCGTTCGCCCCGCTGACCGCCGCCGCGCGGGACCGGCGCGAGGTCCGCTTCGACTACCGGGTACCCGACCAGGACGCACCCACCCGCCGCCGCCTGCAACCGTGGGGAGTGGTCTGCTGGCGTGGCCGGTGGTACGTGGTCGGCCACGACCTGGACCGCGACGCCACCCGCTGCTTCCGGCTGTCCCGGGTCGCCGGTCCGGTCCGGGCGACCGGCGCGTCGGGCGCCTACCAGCCACCGGCCGACGTCGATCTGATCAGCCACGTGGCCCGCTGGTTCGGGCCGACCGAACGGCCCGGTCGGGCCACCGTGCTGGTGGCCTCGGGGCGGGCCGCCGGGCTGCGCCGCTGGGCCGTGGAGGCAACCGTCGGGCCGGAGGGCGACCGGCTGGTCCTGCCCTACGCCGACGCCGACTCCCTGGCCGGGCATCTGGTCGGCTACGGGCCCGACGTGCGCGTGCTGGACCCACCGGAGGTACGCGAGGCGGTCATCCAGCGTCTCAAGGAGATCGCCGTCCGGCACGACGAGATGGCGGTGAGTGAGCTTGCGAGCCCCGCGTTCGCGAACGAAAGGCCGGCTCGGTGAGCGCGAGGAGTGAGCTTGCGAGCCCCGCAGTCGCGAACGAAAGGCCAGCTCGGTGAGCGCGAGGAGTGAGCTTGCGAGCCCCGCAGTCGCGAACGAAAGGCCAGCTCGGTGAGCGCGAAGACCTCCTCCCGCACCTCGGCCGACCGGCTGGCCCGGTTGCTCAACCTGGTGCCGTACCTGCTCGCCCGGCCCGGCATCGAGATCTCCGAGGCGGCCGGCGACCTGGGTGTCACCGAGCGTCAGCTCCGCGAGGACCTGGAGCTGTTGTGGGTCTGCGGGCTGCCCGGGTACGGGCCGGGTGACCTGATCGACATGGCTTTCGACGGCGACCGGGTGACGATCACCTACGACGCCGGGATCGACCGGCCGCTGCGGCTCACGCCCGACGAGGCGCTGGCCCTGGTGGTGGCGCTGCGGATGCTGGCCGAGACGCCCGGGGTGGCCAACCGGGAGGCGGTGGAACGGGCCCTCGCCAAGATCGAGGACGCGGCCGGTGACCAGGTCGCGGCGCCGGTGGAGGTGCGGCTGCCCGGCGACACCGGCCGGGTGGAGCAGCTCCGTGCCGCCGTGGAGGGCGGCCGGGCGCTGCGCATCACGTATTACACGGCGGCGCGGGACGAGACCACCGAGCGCGTCATCGACCCGCTGCGGGTGCTGATGGTCAGTGGCCGCACGTACGTCGAGGCGTGGTGCCGCCGGGCCGAGGCGGTCCGGTTGTTCCGGGCCGACCGGATCGACGCGGTCACCGAGCTGAGCGAGGCGGCCGTGGTGCCGCCGCAGGCCCGCCCGCAGGACCTCAGCGAGGGCGTGTTCCGGCCCTCGTCAGAGCTGCCGCTGATCACGTTGCGGATCGGCCGGGGGGAGCGGTGGATCACCGAGTACTACCCCTGTGAGCGGATCGAGTCCGACGGCGAGCGGTGGGAGGTCTCGCTGCGGGTCACCGACCTGGGCTGGGCCCGTCGATTCGTGCTCGGCCTCGGTCCGGACGTCACCGTCGTCGCCCCGGCCGAGTTGGCCGAGCAGGTCCGGGACGCGGCCGTGGCGGCGCTCGAGGCGTACGCGACGCCGGTGTCGCCGGGTGCGGACCCGGCAGGGTCGGCGGCCAGGCAGTAGGCTGACGCCGTGCTGAAGTGGATCGTGCTCGCGCTGGTGCTGGTGCCGTTGGTCGTCCTCGCGCTGGCGGTTCGTCCGGTGATGGCCCGGTTGCCGCATCTGCGTCGTGCGGTCCTGCGGTTGCAGCGGCGGGCCGACGAGGCCGCCGCGCTGAGCGCCGCCGCGGAGAGCCTCCAGCAGCGCGCCGAGAGCATCCAGAGCCGGTTGGAGACGACCGAACAGCGGCTGACCCTGATCCGCGCCAGCCGAGGCGACTGAGCGCCGACCTGCCCCGATCCGACCCCGCATGATCGATTCGGTGGTTGACGGGATGCTCGTACGTGGTCGAGACTTCACCCACCGGGACGCCCCTTCGCCCGGCGGGTGGCAACAGCCGATGACGCACGTACGATGGGCTGCGGTACACCCTCATCGACACAGAGCGACTGGAGTTTCCCATGGGTGCCCTCAGGCCCTGGCACATCGCCGTACTCGTGGTCGTGATGATCCTGCTCTTCGGTGCGAAGCGGCTTCCCGACGCGGCGCGCTCCCTGGGCCGCTCGCTGCGGATCATCAAGGCGGAGACCAAGAGCCTCGCCGACGACGACCGCGACCTCGCCGGCAAGGCCGACGCGCAGGCCGGCTACCAGCCGTACCCGCCGCAGCAGCCCCAGCAGGCCCCGCAGCAGCCGCCGTACCAGGGCACTGTGCAGCCGCCGTACCAGGGTTCCGTGCAGCAGCCGGTCGCCGACCCGGTGCAGCGCGTCCGCGAGAACTGATTCCGGAGGCCGATCATCGTGGCCTTCGGACTCCGCAAACGCGGGCCGAGCAACTTCGAGCGGGCTTCCGACGGCTCGATGACCCTGATCGAGCACTTCCGTGAGCTGCGTAGCCGGCTGTTCAAGGCGTCGCTGGCCATCCTGGTCGGCTTCGGTCTCGGCCTCTGGCTCGCCCGGCCGGTGCTCGACCTGTTGTCCCAGCCGTACTGCCAGCTGCCCGGGAGCACCCTTGCCGACGGTCGGTGCAACTTCGTCCAGCTCGGCCCGGCAGACGTCTTCCTGCTCAACCTGAAGATCAGTCTCTGGGTCGGGCTCATCGTCGCCGCGCCGATCTGGCTCTACCAGCTCTGGGCGTTCATCGCTCCCGGCCTGCACCGCAACGAGCGGCGGTACGCGTACGTCTTCACCGCCCTGGCGGCGCCGCTGTTCGCGGCCGGCGCGGTGCTGGCGTACTTCGTGACCTCCAAGGGCCTGGAGTTCCTGCTCCAGGTCTCCGGCGACGACATCAACACGACGCTGGACATCACCCGCTACATATCGTTCGTCACCAACCTGATCCTGCTGTTCGGGGTGGCGTTCGAGTTCCCGCTGATCGTGCTGATGCTCAACTTCGTCGGTATCGCCAGCGCGAAGAAGCTGCTCGGCTGGTGGCGGATCGCCGTCTTCCTGTTCTTCGCCTTCGCCGCGGTGGTCACCCCGACGCCCGACCCGTTCGGCATGACCGCGCTGGCACTGTGTCTCTGCGCGCTCTACTTCGCCGCCGTCGGGGTCGCGTTCCTCAACGACAAACGGCGCGGGCGCGGCAAGGAGGTCTACGCCGGTCTCGACGACGACGAGGTCTCCCCGCTGGAGCCCGATCCGGAGCCGGTGCAGGCGGGTGCGCGGGTGGAGGCGTCCAGCCCGATCGAGGCCCCCGAGCCGGTCACCGCACCCCGGCCGATCGAGCGTCGCTTCGACGACGTGACCTGACCGGACCGATCACCACGAACGCCGCTCCCGTCGGGGGCGGCGTTCGTGTTGGGCGGACCGGGGAATTCGGCCCGTTCACCGCTGACCCCGGGACCGGATGGCGGGTACGGTGCACGCCGTGACCGCAGACGATCACCTCCCGAATCCCGACGGGCCTGTCGCCGTACTGGCGAATCCGACCGCCGGGCGCGGCCGGCACCGGGGCCTGTTGCCGGACCTGGTGGACCGGCTCTCGACCGCCGGACGTCCGGTCATCGTGGCGATCCGCTCGGCGAGGTCGACGGCCGCTCGGTCGCGGCGGCAGGCTCGGCAGCGGGGATGGACGGTGAGCAGGTGTTCGCTGGTGACGGCCGATGCCAGGTCGATGTGGGTCATGCGGTTGGTGGTGTCGGTCTCGGCGCCGACGGCGTGCCGGAAGTAGCCGAAGCCGAGGGCGGTGCCGACGAGGGCGCCCACCGGCGCGGTCAGGTACTCCGGGACCTGGTCCGGCCGGTCGTCCCGCCACGGGGCGTCGCCGGAGCGGCTGGTGCCGTGCAGGCTCCAGACCACGCATTCCCAGCAGCCACCGGCTGCCCCGCCGCCGGTGGGGCCGACCCATGCGCTGCCGCTGAAGGCGAGGGCGTGCAGGGCGGCGACGCCGTGGGCGCGGGCCACCCGGTTCAGCGTCAGCGCCCGGCCGGCCATCAGCCGGTCGGTGCAGTGCAGGACGGCGTCGTGCGTACCGATCAGGGCGGTGAGCGCGGCGGCGTCGGTGAGCGCGGCGGCGAGGTCCGGACGCAGGTCCAGCTCGGCGGTGGGGTCGTCGGCGCGGTGGCGGTCGAGGATCCGCCGACAGGCCGCCGGGTCGGTCGGCGACTCGGCGGTCGTGACCAGGGTGGCCCGCCGGAGTCCGAGGTCGAACAGGGTCTGGACCAGTGCGGTCAGGCCCGCACCGGCGCCGACCAGCAGGACCCGACTGTTGCGGAAGGACTCAAAGCGGTGCGGCGGAGCGTCGGCGGCGTGCTCGGCGAAGGAGATGGCCTGGCGGTACCGGTCCAGTTCCCAGTCCTGAAGTCCGTGTGGCGGGTCCCGGTCCAGGTCGCGGGCGATGCCCCGGTCGACGAGCATGGTGACCAGGTCGGTGACCAGGCGCTGTTGCGGGGCGGGCAGGCCGGCGGTCAGGTCCGCGACGGTGCGGGTGCCGTCCAGGTGCGGGGCGATCCGGCGGATCAGGCCGTACGCGGATCCGCCGCTGATCTCGGTGCTGGTGGTGCCGGTCTCCAGGTAGACGCCGTCCTCGGTGGGCACGTACATCAGGTCGTCGCGCAGTTTGGCCCTCATGCCGCCACCGCCCGGTCGAGCATGCCCATCCGGACCAGGACGGTGCGGCCGGTGTCCTGGAACGCCTGGCGGCCGTGCAGGTAGCGGGAGTTGTCGACGACCAGGACGTCACCGGCCTGCCAGGGCACGGCGACGGTGAGATCGGCCGCGACCTCGGCGGCGGTGGCGACGAGGGCGCCGTCCACGGGTGGTCCGTCCGGGGTGCGCACCCGTAGTCGCCGATCGTGGTACTCGTCGTCGCGGGGGCGGCTGACGAACAGCGAGTTGCAGAAGGCGGGTACGGCGCCGAACCTGGTCGGCGGCGTGCAGTGGGTGCCGAAGCCGGTCGTCATCCCCTCGTCGGTGACGTCGACGTGGATCGACTCCCACGGGCGCAGGTACGGCTCCCACCGTCGCAGAGCGCCCCGCGCCTCGGCCGGGTCGGTGGTGCCGAACATCCGTTGCCAGTCGGCGGTGGGCATCCGGCTCTCCCAGACGATCTCCATCTGCGTGAACCGCTCACGCGCCGGTGTGGGGAGGGCGGCGAGCAACGCGACACCGTCGCAGAGCGTGGTGCCGCCCCCGCCGTCGGCGGCGGGCCGTTCGCAGAAGAAGGTCATCAGGTCCGGTGAGCCCGGGGCGTACGACGCCTCGCGGTGCAGCGGCATCCCCTGGGTGCCACGGGTGACCGTGGTGGTGGTCGGGTCGTCGTCGACGACGTCCCGCTCGTCGTGGAAGGCGCCGTCGTACGGCAGGGGCGACATCACCGCGTCGCCGAGCCGGACGAACGCCTCGCGTCGGCGGTCGCCGTCGCGCAGCAGGGCCGCCCCGTGCCGAGCCACCGTCGCCAGGACCGTCTCCGGCGCCGGCTGACCGGTGAGCACCGGGATCCGTTGGTCATCCATTCGTGGTTCCTTCCGTGAGTGCCACGGCCAGCAGTCCGGCACGCGACGTGGGCGCGCCGAGCAGGAGTTGCAGGACGGGGGTGTCTCCGCCGGGCAGGCCGAGTCGTGCGGCGATGTCGGGGGCCGAGAACCCGCCGATCGGGCGGATCGCCGCGCCGACCGCCTGCGCGGTCAGGGCGGCCAGTTGCACGACGGTCCCGGTGAGCAGGTGGAGTCGGCGAAACTCCGCAGGGGTCAGCCCGGTCATGGGTCGTCCTCCCCCGGCGACGACGACGATGCTGACGCCGGCGGTCGCCATGCGGTGCGCGACCACGGTGGTGGGCGGTCCCGGCCGGTCGGCACCGGTCGACGGTCGGAGCAGGTGGTGTCGGGGGTCGTAGCGGTAGGCGCCGGGCGGCAGCCCGTCCACCTGGCCGACCAGGCACCACAGTGTCGGGTACAGCGGGTGCCGGGCCAGCTCGTCCAGGGCGGCGGTGGTGGGCCGGTGGCCACCGGCGTACGCGAGGACGTCGGCGAGCTGCGCGAGGCGCAGGCCAGGGGCGAGGTCGCAGGCCGACGCCCGGCCGGCAGCGGCACCGGTCAGGTCCAGCGCCGCGACCTCGGGCAGGTGGACGGGGGCCGCGTCAGACGGTGTCATGGCCTGCGGTGCAGGTGGTGGCACCGCGCGCCGCGGCATGTCGGTTTCGGCCCAGGCGGCCCGGTGCAGGGCCACCGCGTGTGGATCGGCGTCGGCCAGGACGAGCCGGTCGTGGGTCAGGCCGACCGGCTCCGGTGGCGCGGTCCGGCAGGGCGGGGTGCCGGGTCCGGGCGGGGTGTCGGGTCCGGGCGGGGTGCCGGCTTCGGGCGGGGTGTCCGGCGTGGCGGCGGTGGAGATCTCGATCACCGCGTAGACGGTCTCCAGCATGCCGTCGAGTCCCAGCAGGTCGTCGGCGGCCCGTGGATCGGGGGCCAGGTCAGCGGTGCCGGTCTGCGGCCACGTGAGCAGTTGCCCGAGCAGCACGCCGACGTCGACGGTGGCGAGCTGGTAACCGAACGCGCGGTACTTGCTGCCGTTCTTCCACGGTCGGCAGGCCAGCAGCAGCGCGCTACGTCCGGCGCCGTCCGTGGCGGTCGCCGGGCCGAGCAGCCGGTCGACGTCGGCGGCGGGATTCGTGTCGCGCAGCAGTTCGAGGCAGTGGTGGACGTGGTCGTAGTGGTAGACGCCGGAAGGCAGGTCCCCGGATCCGGTCCAGGCGAGGTAGATCTCGCCCGGGTAGTAGGCGCCGCCGGACGGTACGGTCCAGCGCAGGGTGAACCAGGCGGGCAGGACGCGGGTGAAGGCCGGCCCACTGAACGGGGTGCCGGTCAACGCCGACATCCCGGCCTGGGTGAGCATCTCCACCCGGCGCGGTCCGTAGCCCAGCAGCAGCGTGCTGATCCGGTCGAGGCCGGTGTCGGTCAGCGGTGGTGCGCCCGGCCCCGGCCAGGGCAGCGACGTACGCGGGCTGCCCGGGTAGCGTTTGCTCTGCGGCGGCAGGTAGGAGGTGGGTGCCGCGCCGGTCTGGGCGTCGACCGCGTCCAGGTAGCGCGCCACGACGTCGCTCTGTGCTTCGGGTGTCATCTCAGGTCCCCGCGCTCTCGTAGCGACGCAGCCCGGCCTCGAAGATCCGCCAGGCGGCGAGGGCGCAGGCCAGCGCGACGACCGGGGTCAGCAGGCCGATCGTCGTCGAGACGCCCTTGTCCAGCAGCGCTGCGGCGGGAAAGTAGCCGACGAAGGCGACCGGGACGACGACGAGCAGCGCCCGTACGCCGGTGCCGTAGACGGTCAGCGGGTACCGGGCAAGGTCACCGAGCATGTGCACGCTGACCGCGACGGAGTTCGACGGGCTCAGCAGCCAGAACGTCAGCGCGTTGGTGGCCAGGCTGACGGCGATCTTCACCAGCAGACCGCTGGCCAGCAGCAGCACCGCCCACAGCACGGTGACCGGCGACCAGACCACGTCCGTCCGCCCCACCGCGCCGGCCAGCAGCACCGTGCCGATCACGACGTTGCCGAGGCCGTTGACGCCGACCGCCGCGCCGGTCACCTGGAGGATCACCGGGTAGGGGCGGACCAACAGGTAGTCCAGGGCACCGAGGTTGACCATGCCGCTGAGGTGCCAGGTGCCCTCGAAGAACAGGGAGCCGACCCCCTCGGCGAGCATCACCATCGCGCAGACGCAGAGGACCTCCCACTGTGTCCAGCCTTCGAGGACGGGCACCTGCCGGAAGATCGTGGCCACGAAGATCAGCCCGGCCAGTTGGCCGAGTACGGCTGCGGCGATGGTGAGCATCGCGTCGGCCCGGTACTCCAGGACGGCCCGCAGGTGGGCCCCGAGCAGCCGCCGGTAGATCCGTACCGCCTCGATCGTTGCGAGCATGTCAGCCTCCGTGCACCACGAGTCGGCGTACGGCGACGCGCCAGAGCAGCCGGGCGCCGGTCCAGAGCACCGCGACCCAGAGCACCTGGACGCCGATCAGGTACAGCGACTCGGTGCCCCGGACCTGGCCGAGGAAGATCAGTGCCGGGGTGGAGACGATGCCGGGGAACGGCGACCAGGCACAGATCGTCTGGAGCCAGTCGGGGTACAGGGCGATCGGCACCAGCGCGCCCGAGAGGATGTTGGTGATCGCGATCCGGGACATGCTCAACCCGTGGAAGTTGCCCGTCCAGAAGCAGGCCAGGCCGACCAGGTAGACCAGTGCGAACTTCAGCGGCACCATGGCGAGCAGGCTGAGCAGGAAGAGCCCGGCCTGGGTGGGGTCGGGCAGCGGCATCCCGCCGAACGCCAGCAGGAGCACCGAGCCCATCACCGCGACCACCAGCAGTTCGCCGACGAGATAGCCGATCGTCTCGGCGAACCGGGCCACCTGGTAGTCGATCGGGCGGAGCAGGTCGATGGCGACCGAGCCGTCCAGCACCCGCAGGGCGACCTGCCCGTCGGTGAAACTGGACAGCAGGGTGCCGGCCAGGAAGGCGACGAAGAGGTACGCCTTCATCTGTTCCCAGGTCAGGCCGGCCATCTCGCCGCCGGGGTCGGCGGCGAACAACGCCCGCCACACCGCGAACAGCGCCACGGTCTGCACCGCGACCCCGGCGAGTTGCAGCAGGAACTCGCCCCGGTAGACCAGGACCGTCGACCAGGCCATCCGGGCCAGCGTGCGGTACGCCCTCATGCCGGTCGTCCCACGGTCGGCTGACCGAGTTCGCCCGCGTACGCCCGGCGGACCACGTCCTCGATGGAGGGCTCGTCGATCCGCAGGTCGACCACCGGCACCCGGGCGGCGATCGCGGCCACGATCTCGCCCGCGCCGTAGGTAGCGTGGTCGAAGGCGATCGAGACGTGTCGCGGTGAGGTGCCCGGGGACAGGCGGGTGCCCGGCAGGTGGGGGTCGTGGGCGGCGGACCAGTCGGCGTCCAGGGTCAGGTGCAGCGTGCGGTGCCGGGCGACCTGTGCGCGTACGGCGTCGATCGGTCCGTCGAAGATGGCCCGACCACCGTCGATGATCATCAGACGTTGGCAGACCTGCTCGATGTCACCGATGTCGTGCGTGGTCAGCAGCAGTGTCGTGCCGTTACGGCACTGGGCGCGCAGGAAGTCGCGGACCGCCTGGCGGGCGATGATGTCCAACCCGATCGTGGGTTCGTCGAGAAACACCACCGAGGGTGAGTGCAGCAGGGCGGCGGCGAGGTCAGCCCGCATCCGCTGGCCGAGGGAGAGTCGGCGGGTCACCACCGGCAGCAGCTCCCCCAGGCCGAGCAGGGCGTCGAACTCGGCGATCCGCTCCGCGTACCGTCGTTGCGGAATCCGGTGGATGTCGCGCAGCAGCGCGAGTGAGTCGCGGACCTGGAGGTCCCACCAGAGCTGGCTTCGCTGGCCGAAGAGCACGCCGATGTTGCGGGCGTTGGCGAACCGGTTGCGGTGCGGCACGATGCCGCAGACCTCGACCTGTCCCGAGGTCGGCTGGAGAATGCCGGTGAGCAGCTTGACGGTGGTCGACTTGCCGGCACCGTTGGGTCCCACGTAGGCCACGGCCTCCCCGGCCGCGACCGTCAGGTCGATGCCGTTCACGGCCGTGTGCGAGCGGTGCCTGGGCCGGACCAGATGGCGCAGCGACCCGGCCAGTCCCGGTTGCTTGTCGGGCGTCCGGAAGGTCTTGGTCAGGCCACGGGCCTCGATCACGGTGGTGGGGGTCATCGGCGTCGTGGGGTCGGCGTCACTCGGCCGGGAGGGCCGGTGGGACGCGCGGGCGCAGGCGCAGCACCGTACCCAGTCCCTCGACCTCGCCGACGGTGCTGTCGAACGCGGTCCGCAGGACGCGGGTGAGATAGCCGAAGGTGGACATGTCCGGGGCGACCGCGTTGGCGAGTTCGGCTCCGGTGTGGACCAGATGGACCTCCCCGGCGAGGGCACCGCCCACGTTGACGAACTGACAGAACTCCTCCCACCTCAGGTAGCGCCAGAAGTCGACGCTGACGACCGCGTCGAGGCTGCCGGGCGCGATCGGCGGGTCCATGCCGATCAGGTGGTGGTTGGTGGCGCTGACCGGAACGGAGAAGTCGAAGGTCACGGCCCCCTCGGGCAGCGTCGTCCGGTCACTGCCGGTGCCGACCCAGAGCACCCGCTCGCCCGGCAGCTGCGGGGTGAGAAGCGCGACGGCGGTTCCGATCCGGCAGGCCGACCGGGCCAGACAGTCGGCGATCGCTGCCCGGTAGCCCACCACCCGCTCCGCCGAGTCGTAGACGTCCAACATGCCGAAGAACTCCCACTCCAGGATGAGGTACTTCTCGGCGGCGAGACTGCGGTTGGTCCCGAACTCCTGCCAGTTCCGGTCGACGTTGCGGTGATGGGGCAGGTGGTAGGCGGCAGCCGCTTCGTCGAAGGCGAAGTTGCGGTCGTGCAGGCCGAGGTGTTCGTGCACCCGGTAGAACAGCTCGATGTCCTCCAGCCCCCAGCGCAGGCCGAACCGCTCGTCGAATCCGCCGACCGCGTCGAACAGCGCTCGGGAGACCGAGACGTTGTGGGTGTAGGCGAACATCCATCCCGCCTGGAGCCATTCCTCCCCCACCGGGGCCACTCCGGCCGGGAAGCGCAGGTCACCGCCGCCGTCGGCACGTCGGTGCGGCACCGGAATGGTCGGCTCGCCGGCCAGCGCGGCGTTGACGTACGGCAGTCCCAGTTCGTCCCGCCGCCCCAGCAGGACCGCGGGGCGGCCCGCGCCCCGGTGGTGCATCAGGTGCCGTTCCACCAGCTCGGGTGTGGCGTACGAGTCGGAGTCGAGAAAGAGCAGCAGGTCGGCCGAGGCGTGCCGCACCCCCGCGTTACGTGCCGCCGCCCGGCCCTGCCGCTCGGGCAGTTCGACCAGCCGTAGGTTCAGCCCCTTGCCGGCATCGGCCACGTCGGTGTACTCCCCGCCGTCACCGCCGTCGCGCACCACGATCACCTCGAACCGCTCCGGTGCCAGGCTCTGCCGACGCAGCGACCGCAGCGTCAGCTCCAGACACTGGGCGTCCTCGTACGTGGGGATCACCACGCTGATCTCGACGCCGGTGTTCACCTCGGAGGTCATTCCTGAATCCCTTCCCGGATCCGCACGTACTGGCAGGGATTGGGGCGTCGACGTCGACGTCGACGCCCCAACCGGGCGCTGGACCACCGCGTCGCGGCTGACCAGCGCCCGCTACCCGATCAGTGGCAGTTGACGCAGCACCAGCTGATCGGTCGACCGCCGCAGCCGCAGGAACCGCCGCCGCAGGTCTTGCCGTCGCTCGCGCCCTCGGTCAGGACGACGCTGCCGACCGGCGCCACCGCGTACAGGCCGGTCGACTGCTCGTCGCCGTCCGCCCACGAGATGTCGGTGGCGTCCAGGTCGGACAGATCCAATGCTCCACTCATCACAAACTCCTTTCGAGTGAGGTGATCATCGCGACGAGTGTAGGGAGCGCTCCCAAAGTCGCTCCACTCAAGAAAGGTAACAGGACGGTAAACCACCGTTGACGTGTCTCTTTGTCGCACAATTCTCAGCGTTCAACCTCAGTTGAACAGGGCAAATGCTGCTCGGCACCACTTGAACATGTCGCAATGCAATGACTTTGATCGATGTTTGCAGCATTCTTTCCGGGGTCGCACACATGCAAGGAGGGGACCCTTGTAATACACCAGGCGTTAGCCGGGGACCCCCCCTTTCACGCGCCGCCCCGTGCAGCGAGACGGGCCACACCGGGAAGGCGCGCGGCATCTAGTACGTTTGTACTTGTACGGACGTACTAGATGGAGAGGCTGAGCATGACCACCGGACGGCCCGCATGCGGGAAGCGCCCATGACCCCCCGACGGGATCCCGAGGGGCGTCGGCGCGCGATGCTCGACGTCGCCGCGCAGGAGATGATCGACAACGGCTGGGAGGCGCTGACCCACCGCCGGGTGGCCGAGCTGGCCCAGGTGCCACTGGGCGCCACCACCTACTACTTCGACTCCCTCGACGACCTGCGCACGAGTGCGTTGGAAATCGTCGTCGCCCAGGCCGACGAGGAGATCCGGCAGGTCGCGCAGGCCGTCCACGCCTGTGCGGGAAGCCCCGAAGGTCTTGCCGCGCTGTTCATGGAGTACCTGAGCGACCGCGCGCGGCTCAAGGCCGAGAACCTGCTCTACTACGCCGGCGTCCAGCAGCCCGAGTTGCGTCCGTACGCCCAGCGCTGGATCCGGGGCACGACCGAGATGCTCTCGGCGTACGCCACCCCGGAGGCCGCCCAGGCCACCGCCCTCTACCTGGACGGCGTCATCCTCTACACCCTGCTGCACGACCGGCCCGTCGACGAGCGGGCCCTGCGCATGGCCATCACCGCCCTGATGGGCACGTCCCTCCCGGAGAACCAGTGAGTACGACGCACACCTCGGACGCACCCGGGGCCACCGCCGGGCACCTGTCCCCCCGGCGCCGATGGGCCGCCCTGGCCGTGCTCTCCACCAGCCTGCTGGTGGTGGTCATGGACATGACCATCCTGAACGTCGCCCTGCCCGACATGGCCGCGGCGCTGTCGCCGACCGCCGCCCAGCAGCTCTGGATCGTCGACATCTACTCGCTGGTCCTGGCCGGGCTCCTGGTCAGCATGAGCACCCTCGGCGACCGGTGGGGTCGCCGCAGGTTGCTCCTGGCCGGATTCTCGATCTTCGGCGGGGCGTCCCTGCTGATCCTGGTGGCCGAGTCGGCTCCGATGGTGATCGCGGTACGCGCCCTGCTGGGCGTGGGCGGGGCGATGATCATGCCGGCGACCCTGTCGATGATCCGGAGCCTCTTCACCGATCCGGCCGAACGCGCCAAGGCCCTCGGCATCTGGGCGGCGGTGGCCTCGCTGGGCGCGGCCGTGGGGCCGATCGTGGGTGGCGTACTCCTGGAGCACTTCGCCTGGCAGGCGGCGTTCCTGCTCAACGTGCCCTGGATGGTCGCGGCGATCGTCGCGGCGGTGCTGCTGCTGCCGGAGGCCCGCAACCCGAACCCGGGCCGCTGGGACGCGTTGGCCACCGTCCTGTCCATCGCGGGCATGACCGCCCTGGTGTGGAGCATCAAGCGCATCGCCAAGGAGGGGCCGACCGATCTGCTGGCGCTGGCGGCCCTGACGGCAGGGCTCGCCCTGCTGGTGTGGTTCGTGCTGCGGTGCCTGCGCAGCGACTCGCCGCTGCTGCGGGTACGCCTCTTCGCTGTCCCCTCGTTCACGGCCGGCACGTTGGCGGCGTTGTTCACCATGATGGCCATGGGGTCGGCACTGCTGCTCTCGGCCCAGTGGCTCCAACTCGTGCGGGGCATGTCGCCGTTGCAGGCGGGTGTCGCGTTGCTGCCGCTGGCCATCGCCGCGACGGTGGTCTCGCCGCTGGCACCGGCGCTGGCCCAGCGCATCGGCGCCCGTACCGTCCTGGTGGGGGGCCTGGCGCTGGCGGGCCTGGGTTTCGCGGTCCTGGCCGTGGCCCCCGAGCCGCTCGGCTACAGCCCGGTCGGGATCTTCCTGGCCCTGCTCGGGGCCGGGATGGGCTCGCTGGCCATCGCCTCGGCGATCATCATGTCCGGGACGCCGGCCGAGCACGCGGGCAGCGCCGCCGCCATCGAGGAGACCTCCTACGAACTGGGCGCGGTGCTGGGCGTGGCCGTGCTGGGCAGCACGGCGGCGGCGTTGTACCGCGCCGAACTCCCGGCCTCGGACCTGGCCGCCGCCGGGCTGAGTCCCGAGCAGGTGGGGGTGGCCCAGGAGTCGCTCGGTGGCGCCCTGCACGTGCTGGACGGACTGGGCCCGGCCGGGGCCGCTGCTGCCGCCCAGGCCCAGGACGCCTTCACCCACGGACTGATGCTGGTCGGTGGCATCGGCGCCGCGATCATGCTGGTGTCGGTGGTCGTGGTGTTCGCCCTGACCCCGAAGGGACTGGACGTGACCAAGGGCCACTAGCTCCGGCCGCAGTCGCCGCCCGGGCCGGGCAGGGTTGTGCCGCCCGGTCGGACCCGGGCGGCACCGTGCGCTGTCGGCTGCCGTGCCGGACCCGGGACTGGCT
>NZ_SISL01000490.1:0-4251 GCF_004307965.1 Verrucosispora sp. SN26_14.1
CGCCGCGATCGCCGACGGCACCGCCGGCGGACCGATGCTCGACGAGGTGGCCCGTCGGCTGGCCCTGGGCGTGGCGAGCACCTGCGTGGTGCTGGACCCGCCGCTGGTGGTGCTCGCCGGTGAGGTGGGGCAGGCCGGCGGGGCGGCGTTGGCCGAACGGGTACAGCACGAGGTGGCCGCCATCACGCTGGTCCGCCCCCGGGTGGTGTCCACCGGGCTGACCGAGGAACCGATCGTGCACGGGGCGTTGCGGACCGCGCTGGACGCCGTCCGGGACGAGGTCTTCGGCTCCACGGTCGGCTGAGCCGCCGATGCCGTCCATGTGAAGGAAGTCTTCAGCATCGGCCCGGAGGTGGCAAGGAGTTGTCGCCTCCGGGCCGGCGCTCAGGTCAGGTCGCGGCGCCGGAACAGCGCGAAGGCGGCCACGGTGAGCCCGACGGTGAGCGACAACAGCACGGCCAGTGCCGGTCGCCAGGTCAGCGTGTAGAGACCGTCGCAGTAGCTGGAGAGCAGATTGGTGCAGGCGCTGTCGTCCCAGAGCTCGACCCTGCCGGTGAGCCACGCCCAGACGTAACTGGTCAGCATGAGTTGGTCGGGTCGGGGCGTCCCGACGATCTCCAGCACGATCCGGCCGCCCAACTCCCACACCACCAGGTACGCGGCCACCGCCCCGAGTGCCGCCGAGGTGTGCCGGCCCATCGTGGCCACGGCGAAGCCGATCGCCGTGGCCAGGAGCACCAGCACCAGGCCCCGGACCCAGATCGCGCCCAGGCTGCCCCAGAACGTCGGATTCGTCGGGCCGGGATGGCCGGCCAACTGGGCGATCGTCCAGAAGGTGACCAGGTAGGTCGCCGAGGCGAGCAGGGACAGGGCCAGCACCGCCCCGAGCAGCGTGCCGAGCTTGGTGCCCAGCACCGTCATCCGGCGCGGTCGCCACAGCAACAGGTTCACCACGCCGCCGGAGTTCAGGTCGGCGCCGATCGCCGAGGCCCCCACCAGGAAACCGAACAGCACCAGGAACGCCACGAGGAAGTACAACAGCGGCTCGGCCTGCCGGGTGAAGGTGAACACGCCGTCGAGGTAGTCGGCCGCCACCGGCAACCGGTCCCGGAGCGCCGGATCGACCTCGCTGCAGTCGGCCGGCAGGTAGCCGTCCTCCTCCCGGGGCGGCGAACCCTGCTGTCGGGCCAGGCACCGGTCGTGCTCCAACTCCAGTCCGCGCCGGTCGTCGGCGGCCTGTCGCTGGGCCGCGGCCAACTCGGCCGGACTGGGACTGTGCGAACCGGCGATCGTGGTGCCGGCGGTGACCACGAAGGCCAGCGCCAACAACGCCACCATGAGCTGGACGAAACGGCGGGCCGCCAACCGTTCCGCCTCGGCACGGATCAGGTTCACGCGCCCACCTCCCGGACGCCGAGGTCGATCTCCCGGCCGACGGTCGGGTCGTCCGACGTGTCGTGCACCTGCCGGGGCACCCCCACCGGCCCCGGTGCGCCGGTCAGATCCAGGAAGACGCTCTCCAGATCCGGGCGCAGCGGCGTCAGTTCGCGTACCCAGACGCCCTGCTCGCCCAGCGTCCGGTTGACCAGCGCCGGATCCGGCACCCCGTCCACCACCAGGTGGTCGGCGTGCCCGGTGACCGCCCACCCGGCGGCCACCAGCAACTCCTCGGCCCGGCCCAGGTCGTCGGCGCGGACCAGGCACTCGTGCCGGTCGTGGCCGGCGAGCACCTCCGCCACCGGACCGCTGGCGGCCCGTCGCCCCCGCGAGATGATCGTGACGTGGTCGCAGATCACCTGGATCTCGGCCAGGATGTGGCTGGACACCAGCACGGTCACGCCGCGCTCGGCCAGCGCCCGCATCAGGTCACGCATCTCCCGGATGCCCGCCGGGTCCAGCCCGTTCGCCGGCTCGTCGAGGATCAACAGCTCCGGTTGCTTGAGCAGCGCCGAGGCCACCGCCAGACGCTGCTTCATGCCGAGCGAGTAACCCTTGACCCGCTCGTGCGCCCGGTCGAGCAGACCGACCTGCTCCAGCACGTCGTCGACCCGGGCGATCGGTACGCCACCGGCCAGCGCGAGCAGCCGCAGCGTGCGGTACGCGGTGAAGTTGCCGAAGAACTGCGGACTCTCCACGATCGCGCCCACCCGGCCCGCCACCTGGGGCAACTGCTCCGGGGCGGAGGCGCCGAGCACCCGCATCCGGCCCTGGTCGGCGCGTACCAGCCCGAGCAGCGCCCGCAACGTGGTCGTCTTGCCCGACCCGTTCGGGCCGAGGAACCCGTGCACCTGACCGGCCTCGACCAGCAGGTCGAAGCCGTCGACCGCGACGCGGCTGCCCCGACGCAGGCTACGGAAGGTCTTCCGTAGACCGTCGATCTCGATGACCGCACTCGCCATGAGCCGCCCTTCGGGTGAGCAATGACACGGCGCCCCACCCTACGGCGGGCGCGTACGCCCGTGGGGGCAGCCCGCTGCTGCGTGGTTGGATGGGCGGGTGACTGGTGACCTGATCCCTGGCGCCGGTGGCGCCACCCCCGCCCCCTCACCCGTGGACGCGGATCTGGTGGTCAGCCTCGACGGCGTCGCCGTACGCCGGTCCGGCACCGCCCTGCTGCACGATGTGGACTGGCGGGTCGAACTGGACGAACGCTGGGTGGTGCTGGGCCCCAACGGCGCCGGCAAGACCACGTTGCTCAACCTCGCCGCCGGGCGGCTGCACCCGACCACCGGCACCGCACACGTGCTGGGCGAGCGGATCGGCCGCACCGATGTGACCGAGCTGCGTACCCGCATCGGGCTCGCCACCGCCGCGCTCGCCGAGCGTCTGCCCGCCGACGAGCGGGCCGTGGACGTGGTGATGACCGCGGCCTGGTCGGTGGTGGGCCGCTGGCGGGAGAGCTACGACCCAGCCGACGAAACCCGGGCCCGGGCGCTGCTCGACCAGCTCGGGGTCGGCGCGCTGACCGACCGGACGTACGGCACGCTCTCCGAGGGCGAGCGCAAGCGGGTGCAGATCGCCCGGGCGCTGATGACCGACCCGGAGCTGCTGTTGCTGGACGAACCGGCGGCCGGGCTCGACCTCGGCGGCCGCGAGGACCTGGTGGGCCGGCTCGCCGAGCTGGCCCAGGACCCGGACGCCCCGGCGTTGGTGCTCGTCACGCACCACGTGGAGGAGATCCCGCCCGGCTTCACCCACGCGCTGCTGCTGCGCGACGGCGCCGTGATGGCCCAGGGGCTGCTGGCCGACGTCCTCACCGCCGACAACCTGACCAAGACCTTCGGCCTGCCGCTGCTGGTCGAACGCCACGGCGAGCGGTACACCGCCCGTGCCGCGTGAAAGGAGGGGTCCCCTGCTAACGCCTGCGGTATAGCAGGGGACCCCTCCTTTCACCTCAGACGAGCCAGCCAGCACGAGCCAGCCACACGAGCGAGCCGGAGGAGGCTTTCGTGCCCCAGACCCGGGTCGCCGTGGTGGGCAGCGCGAACATGGACCTGGTCGCCACCGCCCCGGCCCTGCCCCGGCCGGGGGAGACCACGCTCGGCACCGACTTCGTCACGGTGCCCGGCGGCAAGGGGGCGAACCAGGCCATCGCCGCCGCCCGCGCGGGTGCCGCCAGCACCTTCCTCGGCGCGATCGGTTCCGACTCGTTCGGGGTGACCCTGCGGGCCCGGATCGCCGCCGCCGGGGTCGACACCAGCCACCTCCGCACCAGTTACGGCGCCTCCGGGGTGGCCCTGGTCATGGTCAACGCCGCGGGCGAGAACGCGATCCTGGTGACGCCGGGCGCGAACGGCTCGATGACCGCGCTCACCGAGGGCGAACTGGCCGCCGTACGGGACGCGGACGTGCTGGTCGCCCAGTTGGAGATCCCGGTGGAGACGGTGACCGAGGCGGCGGTGGCCGCCCGGGCGGCCGGCACCCGGGTGGTGCTCAACGCCGCGCCGGCCGTTCCGTTGCCGCCGGACCTGCTGGCCGCCGTGGACCTGCTGGTGGTCAACGAGAACGAGGCGCAGACGTACACCGGTCGGGGCCGGGACGAGCCGCAGGCGCTGCTCGACCTGGTGCCCCGGGCGGTGCTCACCCTCGGCGCGCAGGGCGCCTGGTACGGCGACCGGGACGGTGTCGCCGCGCACGTGCCCGCCGTACCGGTGGACACGGTGGACTCGACGGCCGCCGGGGACGCGTTCACGGCCGCGCTCGCGGTGGCCTGGGGCGAGGGCCGGGACCTGGTCGACGCGGTCCGCTGGG
>NZ_SISL01000491.1:0-4249 GCF_004307965.1 Verrucosispora sp. SN26_14.1
CGCTCGACGCGGCGGCGGCCGGGGTGGCCGACGGGCCGGGGGCGGCGGTGGAGGTGTCGTCGGACGAGCCGCAGCCCACGACGGCGGCGGCCAGGACGACGCCGGTGAGCAGGAGTGCCGGGCGGACGAGCCGGCGGGACGCGGTGCTGGGCATGGGCTTCCCCTCGATGAGCGATCTCGTGAGCTTGGTCGGCCCCGACGCCTCGGAAGTTCCGGGCCGCCAGGTAACCCGGATCACGGTCGTTCCCCGGGCGCGGCAGGTTCGGCCGGTATCGGGCAAAGGTCATCGTGAATGCGACCGTGATCGGGCCTGTCGAGCCGCACCTGCGGCCGTTACGATCCGTCCGTGACGATGTTCCGGATGGGTGAGGCGGCCGAGTTGCTCGGGGTCAGCGTCGACACCATGCGTCGGTGGGTGGACGCCGGTCGGCTCACCGCCGACCGTGACGAGCACGGCCACCGGGTGATCGACGGCGTCGAGCTGGCCGCGTTCGTCCGCGCCCAGGCCGCCGAGCCCGGCGGGCGGACCGACGAGTCCTCGGCGCGGAACCGGCTGCGCGGCATCGTCACCGCTGTGGTCAAGGACGCGGTGATGGCCCAGGTCGACATCCAGGCCGGGCCGTTCCGGCTGGTCTCGCTGATGAGCCGGGAAGCGGTCGACCACCTCGGCCTGGAGGTCGGCTCGGTGGCGGAAGCAGTGATCAAGTCGACCACCGTCGTGGTGGAGAAGCCTGCCGTGACCGGCAGCAGAGGAAGGGCCCACGCGTGAGAGCAGTACGTCTGCTGGCCGCCGTCACCGCACTCGCACTGCTCGTCGGATGCGCCGAGGACCCCGCCGACCCGACGACCGACGGCACCGGGATCGGCGGTGAGCTGACCGTCTTCGCCGCCGCGTCACTGACCGAGTCGTTCACCCGGATCGGGCGGGACTTCGAAGCGGCCCACCAGGGCGTGAAGGTGACGTTCAGTTTCGCCGGCAGCTCCGCGCTGGCCACCCAGATCAACCAGGGCGCACCCGCCGACGTGTTCGCCTCCGCCGCCCCCGCCCCGATGGCCACCGTCACCGAGGCGGGCAACGGCGACGGCGAGCCGGTCACCCTCGTGCGCAACCAGCTCGTCATCGCCGTACCCGAGGGCAACCCCGACCGGGTGACCGGGCTGAGTGACCTGACCAGGCCCGGCGCGAAGGTGGCCCTCTGCGCCGAGCAGGTGCCGTGCGGGGCGGCGGCACGGATGGTGCTGGACGCGGCCGGGGTGGCGCTCACCCCGGTCACCCTGGAGCAGGACGTGAAGGCCGCGCTCTCCAAGGTGCGCCTGGGCGAGGTGGACGCCGCGCTGGTCTATCGGACCGACGCGCGGGCCGCTGCCGCAGACGTGGACGGCGTGGAGTTCCCCGAGTCGGCGGAGGCGATCAACGACTATCCGATCCTGGTGCTCAGGGAGGCGCGGAACACGACGACCGCGCGGGCCTTCGTGGAGTACGTCCGCTCCGACACCGGGCAGGCCGTGCTCACCGAGGCCGGATTCCAGGCGCCGTAGCCCGTGACCCGCGCCGTGCCCACACGTACCCGCCGCACCGGGCGGATACCGATCGCCCTGCTGGTGCCCGCGACGCTCGGGATGGTCTTCCTGGTGCTGCCGTTGGTCGGGCTGCTGGTCCGGACACCGTGGAGCACGCTGCCGCAGCGGCTCACCGAACCGGGCGTGCTGACCGCGTTGCGGCTGTCGGTGCAGACCGCCTCGCTGGCCACCCTGCTCTGCCTGGTCCTCGGCATCCCGCTGGCCTGGTTGCTGGCCCGGGTGTCGTTCCCCGGCCGCCGGGTGGTGCGCGCCCTCATCACGGTGCCGCTGGTGCTGCCTCCGGTGGTCGGCGGCGTGGCGCTGCTGCTGGTGTTCGGCCGGCGCGGGCTGGTCGGTTCCTGGTTGGACAGTACGTTCGGCATCACGGTGCCGTTCACCACCACGGCGGTGGTGCTCGCCGAGGCGTTCGTGGCCATGCCCTTCCTGATCATCGCGGTGGAGGGGGCGTTACGGGGCGCGGACACCCGGTACGAGGAGGCCGCCGCGACCCTCGGCGCGGGCCGGTGGACCACCTTCACCCACGTCACACTGCCGCTGGTGGCACCCGGTATCGCGGCGGGGGCGGTGCTCTGCTGGGCCCGCGCGCTCGGCGAGTTCGGGGCCACCATCACGTTCGCCGGCAACTATCCCGGCCGGACGCAGACCATGCCGTTGGCCGTCTATCTGGCGCTGGAGACCGACCTGGAGGCCGCGATCGTGCTCAGTCTCATCCTGCTCACCGTCTCCGTGGTGATCCTGGCCTGTCTCCGCGACCGGTGGATCAGCTCGCCATGACCGCCTCGCCGCTGCTCGACGCCCACCTGACGGTGGCGCGCGGCGACTTCCGGCTGGACCTGCCGCTGACCATCGGCCCCGGCGAGGTGGTCGCGCTGCTCGGGCCCAACGGGGCCGGCAAGACCACGGCCCTGCGTACGCTCGCCGGGCTGCTTCCGCTCTCGGCCGGGCATCTCACCCTGGACGGCCGCGACCTCGACCATCCCGAGCGGCGGATCTGGACCCCGCCCGAGCGCCGCTCCATCGGCGTGGTCTTCCAGGACTACCTGCTCTTTCCGCACCTCAGCGCCGTCGACAACGTCGCGTTCGGCCCGCGTCGGCAGGGCCTCAACCGTCGGGAGGCCCGCAGCCGGGCCGCCGACTGGCTGGCCCGGATGGGGTTGACCGCACACGCCGGGCACAAGCCCCGGCAGCTCTCCGGCGGGCAGGCCCAGCGGGTCGCCCTCGCCCGGGCGCTGGCGGTGGAACCGGCGCTGCTGCTGCTCGACGAGCCGCTGGCCGCGCTCGACGCCGGGACCCGGCTCGACACCCGGGCCCAGTTGCAGCGGCACCTCGCCGCGCACACCGGTGCCACCCTGCTGGTGACGCACGACCCGCTCGACGCGCTGGTGCTCGCCGACCGGCTGGTCATCGTCGAGCAGGGCGAGGTCGTACAGGAGGGCAGCGCGGCCACCATCACCGCGCGGCCGCGCACCGACTACGTGGCCCGCCTGGTCGGCCTCAACCTGTATCGGGGGCAGGCCAACGGGCATCAGGTCCGGCTCGCCGACGGGTTCCGGCTGACCGCCGGGGACCCGCAGGACGGCGACGTGTTCGTGGCGTTCCCGCCGTCCGCGGTGGCGCTGCACCCCCGGCAGCCCGACGGCAGCCCGCGCAACACCTGGCCGGCCACCATCACCGGCGTCCAGCGGCACGGCGACAACCTGCGTATCCAGCTCAGCGGCCCGATCGAGGTCGCGGCCGACGTCACGCCGGCCGCCGCCGCGCAACTCGCGCTCACCCCGGGCCAACCGGTCTGGGCTGCGGTCAAGGCCGCCGAGACCCGCGCCTACCCGGCCGGGCCGGTCTGATCCTGCGGCCGGAGCCGCGCACCGGTCTGGTCCTGCGGCCGGAGCCGGACCCGGCGCAGCAGTTGGGCGTTGAGGGCGACCACGATGGTCGAGGCGGACATCAGCACCGCCGCGACCGCCGGGCTCAGCGCCACTCCGACCCCGGCCAGCACCCCGGCGGCCAGCGGCAGCGCGACCACGTTGTAACCGGCGGCCCAGACCAGGTTCTGGACCATCTTCCGGTACGCGGCGCGGGACAGCCGGATCACCCCGGTCACGCCGCGCGGGTCGGAGGAGGCGAGCACCACCCCGGCGGACTCGATCGCCACGTCGGTACCCGCGCCGATCGCGATGCCCACGGTGGCGCGGGCCAGCGCCGGAGCGTCGTTCACCCCGTCACCGACCATCGCCACCCGCAGCCCGCGCCGGTGCAGGTCCGCCACCGTGTCGTCCTTCTCCGCCGGCAGCACCTCGGCGAAGACCTCGTCCTCTCCGGGGCGGAACCCGAGATCGGCGGCGACCGCCTCGGCCACCGGACGGGCATCACCGGTGATCATCACGATCTTGCGGATGCCCTCAGCGCGCAGGTCGGCGACAGCCTGCCGAGCCTCCGGGCGTACCTCGTCCTCCAGGGCGAGCGCACCCACCACCCGTTCCCCGTCGTCCTGCACCCGCAGGAGGTGCAGCACCGCCGCGCCGCGCTCGGACCACTCCCGCTGCCGTCGGGCGAGGTTCTCGGGCACGCTCACGCCGAACTCCCGCAGCAGCGCCGGTCCGCCGACCGCGTACGCGACGCCGTCCACCTCGGCGCGGACGCCCCGGCCGGGCAGCGACCGGAATCCGGT
>NZ_SISL01000492.1:0-4224 GCF_004307965.1 Verrucosispora sp. SN26_14.1
TCGCGTGGGTCGCCGGGGTCGCCGCGCTGGCCGGCGCGGCCTCCGCCGGGCAGATCATGCTCGTCGCCCTGGGCGGGGTGCTGAGCTTCCTCGGCATCGTGCTCTTCGGTCCGGTGCTGGTGCCGGCGCTGGTCCGCCTCTTGGGGGCACCGGTCCGGCGGATCCTCGGCGTCACCGGCACGCTCGCCGTGGCCAACGCGGTGCGCAACCCCCGGCGGGTGGCCGCGACCGCCACCGCGCTGGTGATCGGCATCGGTCTGGTCTCCTCGTTCCTGGTCGGCGCGCAGAGCACCAAGGTGGCCATCGAACGCACCGTCGACGCCGAGGTGGGGGTGGACTTCCTGGTCACCGGCATCGGCGTGGACCTGCCCGTCGGGCTGACCGGTGCGCTGGCCGCCCGGCCCGAGCTGGGCGTGGTGCACGAGGCACGGACCCGCAGCGTCGACGACGTCGAGTACCGCGCGGTCCATCCGGCGCTGGTCGCCGACCGGATCGCGCCGGTGACCACCGGGCAGCTCGACCGGCTCGGACCCGGGCGGGTCCTGGTGGACCGCGAGCTGGCCCAGCGACGCGGCTGGTCGGCGGGGGACCGGATCACCCTGCGGTCGCAGCCGTTCGAGGTGGCGGCGGTGGTCGACGGGCTCGCCTCCGGCGGCACCGGGTCGGCGGTGCCGCCCGGGCACGCGGTGGGCCTGGTCGACGTCGACCACGCCCGGCTCTTCCCCGACGAGCGCGGCGTCCAGACCGAGATCGACCCGGCTCCGGGCGTGCCGGTGGAGGTGGCGCGTGCCGCCATCGAGGAGGTACTCGTCGACTACCCGACGGTCAACCTGCTGGACCAGGCGGCGTACAAGCGGATGCTCACCTCCACGGTGGACATGCTGCTCGCGTTCGTGGTCGCGTTGCTCGGGCTGGCCGTGGTGATCGCCCTGGTCGGGGTGGCCAACACGCTCAGCCTGTCGGTGGTGGAACGGACCCGGGAGAACGCGGTGCTGCGTGCCGTCGGGCTGACCGGCGGCCGGATGCGCGCCATGCTGGCCGTCGAGGCGGTCCTCACCGCGCTGGTCGGTGCCGTGCTCGGCGTCGCGCTCGGCACCGGCGTCACCGCCGGGGCGATGGCGTTGCTGGCCCGGCTCGCCGGGGAGTTCACACTGGTCGTGCCCTGGGCCCGGCTCGCCGGGGTATTCGCCGTCGCGATACTGGCCGCGCTGCTGGCATCGGTGCTGCCGGCGCGGCGCGCACTGTCCCGGCCGGTCGTCGAGGCGCTCGCCGACCGCTGATCGTGGCGGCGTGGCTGCTCGACACGCCGACGCGGGAACAGCTACACCGCCACGATGATGTCCGGCGGTCAGAGGCGTTCGACGGTGGGGCCGGTGCAGCGGTCGCGGGTGTCGAAGACGTACCGGGACTCCCGGGCCACCAGGTCGTAGTCGAACGCGTCGTGGTCGGTCACCACCACCACGCCGTCGGCCTCGCGCAGCTCGCGTTCGGTCAGGTCCACGATCAGCACCCCGTCCGGCAGGTGGTGCGCCTCGGCGTACGGCTCCACCGCGCGGACCTCGGCACCGAGGTCCCGCAGCCGCCGGGCCACGTCCACCGCCGGGGAGTCGCGCATGTCGCCGGTGTTGCGCTTGTACGCCAGCCCGAGCAGCAGCAACCGCGCGCCGCTGACCGCGCGGCCGGAGCGGTTCAGCCCGGCCATCACCCGCTGTGCCACGTGCTCGGGCATCTCGTGGTTGATGTCGTTGGCCAGCTCGATGAACCGGAACTGCCGGCCCAGGCGTCGCTTGACCTGCCAGGACAGATAGCACGGGTCGATCGGCAGGCAGTGCCCGCCGACGCCGGGGCCGGGCCGGAACGGCATGAAGCCGAACGGCTTGGTCTCGGCCGCGTCGATGGCCTGCCAGACGTCGATGTCGAGCTGGTGCGACAGCATCGTCAGCTCGTTGACCAGGGCGATGTTGACCTGGCGGAAGGTGTTCTCGATCAGCTTCGTCAACTCGGCCACCCGGGTCGAGTCGACCGGGACCGTACGCTCCACCAGCCGCCGGTAGAACTCGTCCACCCGGGCCAGGGAGACCTCGTCGACCCCGGAGACCACCTTCGGGGTGTTCTCCAGCCGCCAGCTCGGGTTGCCCGGGTCGATCCGCTCCGGGCTGTACCCGAGGTGGTAGTCGCCGGGGCTGCGCAGACCGCTGGCCGACTCCAGGAGCGGACGCAGCAGCTCCTCGGTGGTGCCCGGGTAGGTGGTGGATTCGAGGATCACCGTGCAGCCGGGCCGCAGGTACGGTGCGATGCCGCTGCCGGCCTGCTCCACGTAGCTCAGGTCCGGCGTGCCGTCCCGCAGGGGAGTGGGCACCGTGATGACGCAGATGTCGAAGTCGCGCGCGTCGGCGTACTCGCTGCTGGGCCGGTACCGGCCGGTGGACAGGGCCCGGCCGAGCCGGTCGGCGGGGATGTCCGCCACGAACGACTCACCCGAGGCGAGCCGCTTGACCCGGTCGGTGTCGACGTCGAGGCCGACCACGTCCAGGCCGGCTTCGACGGCGCGCATGGCCAGCGGCAGACCGACGTACCCCTGCCCGATGACGACCAACTTCTCCTGGCTCACCCGAGCTCCTGACCGGTAGAAAATACCTGCTGGTCAGGAGCTTAGAGCGGAGTGTGACCCCGTACGTCCGTTTCGGTGATATAGGGGCGGGTGGGACTCAGCTCGCCTCGCCGTTGTCCGGCGGGTCGACCGGCGGCGGGGCCGTGGTGGTGGTCGGCGTGGTGCCGGGCCGGGTGGGTGCGGTGGTGGGCGCGGCCGTGGGCGGTGCGGTGGTGGGCGCGGCGGTGGTCGGCCGGGGGGCGGGCGCGGCACCGCCGCCGCCGACGACCAGGTCCACGCAGTTGTAGAAGGCCATCGGGGTGTCGCCGATGTTCCAGACCGCGAGCAGCCGCTGGCGGCCGGGGAAGTTGCTCAGGTCGATGGTGTGCGACACAGTCGCGTCCGGCTGGGCGTTGCCCTCGTCGATCTCGGCGACCAGTCTGCCGTCGATGAAGTACTGCCAGTCGGCGGTCCGGTGCCGGGCGGTCAGCACCCAGGTGAGGGTCACCGAACTGCCCACGTTCCGGGCCGGCCAGTCGCGGGACTCGTCGGAGAGTACGGACCACTGGGCCACTCCGCCGTCGCACCGCTGGGAGCCCTTGGGCGCCTCGACGCTCTGCGGCTCGAACTGGATCGGGCCGCAGTCGGTGACCGTTCCGGCCGCGCACAACGCCTGTCGGCTGGGCGGGTTGGAGACGTATCCGTGGGCCTGGGCGGGCGAGGAGACCGCCAGGGACGAGGCGACCATGCCGAGGGCCACCAGTGGGTAGGTGATCTTCCTGCGCATCTGAACTCCGTACGGCTCGCTGCGGCTGTGACGGCGAGGACGCTAGTGCGCGGTTCCATAAAGGAGCCTTAACGGCTCCGGAAAGGATCATGAAAGGCGACTGCTGCTCCCGAGTCGCTCCGGAGCGTGATCGACCGTCCCCAGCAGGATGCCGACCCGGGCACCGCCGAGCGGACTGCGGGTGACCACCAGGTGACCGCCCGACGTCTCGGCGGCGCGCCGCACGATGTCGAGACCGAGGCCGGTCGACCCGGCGGCGCTCACACCCCGCTGCACCGCCCGTGCCGGGTCGGCGATGCCCGGCCCGGCGTCGTCCACCAGTACCCCGTCGGGCGAGACGCTGACCCGGAAGGCGGCACCGTCCGGGGTGTGCGCGAAGACGTTGCCGAGCATCGCGTCCACCACCAGGATCAGTTCGCTGCGCGGCATCGGCAGGACCACCGGTACGTCGCCACCGGTCACCTCCCACGGACGCTCCTGGTCCTCGGCCAGCACCGACCAGAACGCCAACCGGTCGGCCAGCACCTCCACCAGGTCGGCGCTCTGCCCGTCCCGCCCGTCGGTGCCGCGCCGCACCCCACGGATGATCGAATCGAGTTCCTCGTCGAGCAGGTCGCAGGCCTGCCGCATCCGCTCGCCGATCGGGCCCGGCGGCATCGCCTCGGCGTCCAGACGCAGCGCGGTCAGCGGCGTCCGCAACCGGTGGGAGAGGTCGGCCGCCAACTCGCGCTCCCGGTTCATCAGCAGCCGCAGGTCGTCGGCCATCGCGTTGAACGACCGGGCCGCGTCCTGGAGTTCCCGGGGGCCGTTCGGCTCCGCCCGGGCGGTCAGGTCGCCGCCGCCGAGC
>NZ_SISL01000493.1:0-4221 GCF_004307965.1 Verrucosispora sp. SN26_14.1
AGCGCTAGTCTCGTGGGCTCGGAGAGGTGGATAAGAGACAGTCGGGAGGGTGGCACGAACGGCGCGCCGATGCGGGCGTTGCCGGTGGGGTGGTCGGTGCCGCCGGAGCGGGTGGATCTGCTGGTGGCGCGGACGGTGGAGGTGACGCGGGCGACGCATCGGGCGCCGGAGGCGTTGGCGTCGGCGGTGGTGATGGCCGGGTGTGCGTCGTGGTCGGTGGCGGGTGCGCCGATGGCCGTGGTGGTGGCGCGGGCG
This sequence comes from Verrucosispora sp. SN26_14.1, assembly GCF_004307965.1. Classification (NCBI taxonomy): domain Bacteria; kingdom Bacillati; phylum Actinomycetota; class Actinomycetes; order Micromonosporales; family Micromonosporaceae; genus Micromonospora; species Verrucosispora sp. SN26_14.1. Next base: position 256 of record NZ_SISL01000493.1, read on the forward strand.
GTGGAGTGGGTGGAGGTGGCGCGGCCGGTGTGTGGGGACGCGCCACGGTTGGCCGGGTTGGTGGGTGCGGTGGCGGCGGGTGGGTGGTCTCCCCCGCCGTCGGGGGTCGGGCTGGACGCGGCGGAGACGGTCGCGGCGGTGCTGCACTGTGTGCGGGGCGCGGATTCGGTGCGGGGTGGGTTGGTGGCGGCGGTGCGCGGTGGTGGGGACACGGACACGGTGGCGGCGTTGGTGGGTGGTCTGTTGGGTGCGGGGTCGTCGGCGGAGGCGGTGCGGGCGGAGTTGCCGTGGAGTGGGTCGGTGGTGGGGCTGGACGCGGCGGAGGTGCGGCGGTTGGCGGCGGGTCTGGTGGCGTTGCGGGAGTCGGCGCGGTGAGGTGGGCGGGGTCGGTCGGTGGGCGGGTCGGGTTCGGTGGGCTGGTCGAGGCGCGGGTGCTCATGGGGTTGTTGATGGCAGGGTTCGGCCCCGGGGCGTCGCGCACCCCGGGGCCGATGGCGCAGGGTTATCCGCCTGCGGCGGCGCGGTCGAGGATCTCGCGGGCGCTGCGCGCGACGGCCGCGTCGACGAGCCGCCCGTCGGCGGTGACCGTCACGCCGGAGCCGTCACGTTCGGCGGCGGCCAGCCGGTCGACGACGTCGCGGGCGGCGGCCACCTCCTCGTCGGTCGGTGCGAAGACCTGGTTGACGACCGCCACCTGGGCGGGGTGGATGGCGGTGCGGCCCCGGAAACCCTGCCGCAGCAGCAGCCGGCTGCTCTGTTCGAGGCGGTCCGGGTCGCGTAGGGCGGTCTCGGTGGGGCCGACGGGCGGGGCGAGGCCGGCGGCGGCGCCGGCGAGCACCAGACGGGACCGCATCGGCCACAGCTCGGCCTTGTCCGGTCCGGGTTGCAGGCGCAGTTCGGCGGCGAGGTCGGCCTCGCCGAGACCGAGCCGGACCACCCGGCGGGCGGCGGCCACCGCGTCGGCCCGCCACACTCCCCCGGCGGTTTCCAGCAGGGCGAAGACGACCAGCGAACCGGCTGGCAGGCGGTGGGCGTGTTCGGCGTCGCCGAGCAGCGCGTCCACCTCGGTCAGCAGGTCGACGTCGGCCTTGGGCACCACGATGCCGGTCAGGTGTACCCCGGCCACCGCGCCGATGTCGGCGGCGGGGGTGTCGGCGTTGACGCGTACCCACCATTGGGGGCCGGCGGGTGCGTCGGCGAGGAACGTCGCGACGGTGTCCCGGGCGGTGCTCTTGTGGGCGGGTGCGACCGCGTCCTCCAGGTCGAGGATGCAGGCGTCGGCGCCGCGTGTCGCGGCCCGGGTCAGCTTGTCGGGCTGGTCCCCCGGCACGTACAGGTAGCTGCGGGCGATCGCGGGGGACGTGCCGACGGCGGTCACGGGCGGGTCGGGCGGGACAGGTAGCGGCCGCGTGGCTGCCCGACCACGGTGCCGTCGCGCAGGATCTGCTCGCCGCGCAGGAAGGTGTCGGTGACGCGGGCGGTCAGTTCCATGCCCTCGAACGGGGTGTAGTCCTGCGCGGACAGTGACTCGTCGGCGCGGACGGTCCAGGTGTGTTCGGCGTCGACCAGGCAGAAGTCGGCGTCCAGGCCCTCGGCGATGGCGCCCTTGGTGGCCAGGCCGAAGCGGCGGGCCGGCGCCCACGAGGTCAGCTCGGCGACGCGGGCGTAGGACAGGCCGCGTTTGGTGCCTTCGCTGATCAGGCCGGGCAGCAGGTATTCGGCGCCGCCGAAGCCGGATTTGGCGACGAAGATGTCGTCGTCGGGTTCGCCGAACTTGACCTCGGCGCGGCAGCAGGCGTGGTCGCTGACGACCCAGTCGAGTTGGCCGTCGAGCAGGTGTGCCCAGAGCGCCTCGACGTCCTCGCGGGGACGCAGCGGCGGGTTGACTTTGCCGCCGAGGCCGTAGGCGGTGTCGATGTCGGCCAGCAGGTGACCGATGGTGACCTCGCGGCGGAAGTCGACGTGCGGGAACGCCTGGGCCATGCGGATCGCCGCGTCGACGGCCTTGGCGGAGGAGAGGTGCAGCAGGTTGATGGTGGGCAGGCCGGTCTCGTGGGCGAGGTAGGCGGCGATGCTGACCGCCAGGCCCTCGGAGTGCGGTGGGCGGGAGGCGCTGTACGCGGCGAGGCCGGTCAGGGTGCCGTCCTGCTCGACCATCCGGGTGTACGCGGACATGATCTCGGCGGTCTCGCAGTGCAGGGACAGGGAGATCTCGTCGGCCAGTTCGGGGAACTGTTCGCGGGCGGCCTGCACGCCGCGCATGACGAACTCGAAGTGCGCGTAGTCGTAGCGGGCGTCGGGCGGGATCATCAGGAACGAGCTCTGGTCGGCGGAGCGTCCGTGCAGGCCGTGGCCGCCGTAGAACATGAAGATCTTGAACGAGGTGACGCCGTGGTCGCGGACCAGGTCGGGGATCTCGTCGATGTGTTCGGCGGTCATCGGCGCCACGTGGAAGGCGTAGTCGACCCAGGAGCGGTCGTCGGTGGCGGCGCGGACCTCGGGGAAGAACTCGCCGTACGGTCCGCCCCGGTTGAGGTAGTACTGGCCGGTGCGGATGTAGTTGATGGCGGAGGTGACGCCGCCCTGCGCGCAGGCGCGGCTCTCGGTGGCGGTGTCCTCGGCCAGCGGGTGGTAGATGCCCCAGTGCTGGTGGGCGTCGACGACGCCGGGGAAGGCGAGCTTGCCGCCGCCGTCGACGACCGTGGTCGCCTCGGTGGTGTCGATGTGCGGGGCGAGGTGGGCCACCCGGCCGTCGCGTACGCCGATGTCCAGCGCCGTCGGCTCCGCCTGGTCGTGTCGTACCACGCGGACGTTGCGCACTACGAGATCGAAGGGTTGCATGATGTGCTCCTGATGGTCGGCGGGCGACGGGTCGCGGGCGGGTCAGTCGGTGGCGGTGCGCAGCCGGGTCAGTGGGCGCAACAGGTCGGCCACGTCGGTGACGTCGGCGAGGCCGGCGACGGCGGCCACCACCTGGTCGGTGGTGTCCGGGTCGAGGCGACCGGCGACGTTGTCGCGGAACTTCATGGCCAGTTCCGCGTCGGACAGCGGTCGTTGTGGGCCGCCCCGGTTGGTCAGGACCTCCTCGCGCCAGGTCCGGCCGTCGTCGGTGCGGACGGTCACGACGGCCGGGAACTGGTAGGGGAAGATCTTGGTGCACTCGTCGTCGGCGACCACGTCGACGCGGGCCATCAGGGCCCGGCGGGCCGGGTCGCGGGCCAGGTCGTCGGTGAAGTCACTGAGCCCGAGGCCCAGGCCGCCGCCGCCGAAGAGGCCGGCGACCACCGCGTACGGGCCGCTGAACTGGGCCTGGTAGCCGGTGTCCGGGGTGCGTTTGGTGTCGATGGGCTGCCCGATGGTGCGGATCACGGCGGCGGGTACCCGCAGTTCGATGTGGTCGATGCGGTCCAGCGGCACGTCCTGGGCGCGCAGCGCCAGTCCGGCGTCGATGGCGGCGTGGGTGAAGTGGTTGGCCGGGTAGGGCTTGAAGAAGATGTCCGGCACCGCCCAGCGTTCACCGAGTCCGTCGGTGACCTGGGCGTGGTCGGCTTCGCCGCGAAGGAAGGCGGTGAAGAACCCGAACCGGCCCTCCAGCACGGTGGGTGGTCCGGTGAAGCCGCGTCGGACCAGGTCGGCGGCGGTGACGGCGCTGTGTGCGGCCCATCCGCAGTGCAGCCGTTTGACGGTGCCGCCGGTGCGGTTGGCCTCGATCACTCCGGCGGCCATCGACGCGGTCACGCCGAGCACGTCCAGCAGGCCGTCCTCGTCGAGGCCGACGAGCATGCCGGCGGCCACGGCGGCGCCCATCGCCCCGCAGATGGAGGTGGCGTGCTGGCCGTGTTCGAAGAAGACCGAGTTGTTCAGTTCCGGGTCGTAGCCGGCCATGCCGAGGCGGACGGTGACCTCGATGCCGACCGCGACGGCGGTGGTGAGGGCGGCGCCGTCGGCGCCGGCGGCCTGCGCGGC
>NZ_SISL01000494.1:0-4205 GCF_004307965.1 Verrucosispora sp. SN26_14.1
GGCCTGCGGTGCCGCGGCGGGCGCGGCCTTGGCGGCCTTGGCCTTCTCGGCCGCGTCCAGCACGTCCTGCTTGCGGATCCGCCCGCCGACCCCGGTGCCGTTGAGCGAGGCGAGGTCGACACCGTGCTCACCGGCCAGCTTGCGGACCAGCGGCGTCACGTACCCGGCCGACTGCTCACCGCCGTTCGACGGTGCCGCCGCGCGCTGCGGGGCGGGAGCGGCCGGCTGGGCGGCCTGCACGGCCTTGGCCGGCTCCGGGGCCTTCTCGGCCTCGGGCGCGGGCTCGTTGTACGAGGCACCCGGCGTCGGCTCGGAGACCTCCTGCTTCGGCTCGGGCGTGGCCTCGGCCTTCGGCTCCGCCTTGGGCTCCGGCGTCGGCTCGGGCTTGGCCTCGGCCGGTGCGGCACCGGCCGCACCGACGACGGCCAGCGTGGCGCCCACCTCGGCGGTCTCGTCCTCGGCGACCTTGATCTCCAGGACGGTGCCGGCGACCGGGGAGGGGATCTCGGTGTCGACCTTGTCGGTGGAGACCTCCAGCAGCGGCTCGTCGACCTCGACGGTCTCGCCGACCTGCTTGAGCCAGCGGGTGACCGTACCCTCGGTGACGCTCTCGCCGAGGGCCGGCATCTGGACCGGGGTGCCCTCGCCCGACGGCGCGGAAGCCTGGGCCGGCTGCTCGGCCGGCTCCTCGACGGCCGACTGCTCCGCCTCGGCCTGCGGCTCCTCGGCAGCCTCGGCGGCCTGCTCGGCGGGGGCCTCCTCCTCCTGCTTCGGAGCGGCCTCACCGCCGGTCGACTCGCCCTCGCCGGAGATGACCGCCAGCTCGCTGCCGACCTCGGCCGTCTCGTCCTCGCCCACCACGATCCGGGTCAGCACGCCGGCCGCGGGCGACGGGATCTCGGTGTCGACCTTGTCGGTGGAAACCTCGAGCAGGGGCTCGTCGACCTCGACGGTCTCACCCTCCTGCTTGAGCCAGCGCGTGACGGTGCCCTCGGTGACGCTCTCGCCGAGCCGGGGCATGGTGACCGATACCGGCATGTTCTCCAGACTCCTTCATTTCCCTGGTGGGGGGATCATCGCCCGTCGCCGGACGCCGCGGGTTGTCGTGGTCAGGCGTGCGCGTGCAGCGGCTTGCCGGCGAGGGCCAGGTGCGCCTCGCCCAGGGCTTCGTTCTGCGTCGGGTGGGCGTGCACCAGCTGGGCCACCTCGCCCGGGTACGCCTCCCAGTTGTAGATCAGCTGCGCCTCGCCGACCAGCTCACCGACCCGGGCGCCGACCATGTGCACGCCGACCACCGGGCCGTCGTCGACCCGGACGAGCTTCACGAAGCCGGCCGTCTTGAGGATCTGGCTCTTGCCGTTGCCGCCGAGGTTGTAGTTGTACGTCTTGATCTTGTCGGCGCCGTACTGCTCCTTGGCCTTGGCCTCGGTGAGGCCGACCGAGGCCAGCTCCGGCTCGGAGTAGGTGACCCGGGGGATGCCCGCCTCGTCGATCACGGCGGGGTTCTGGCCGGCGATCTCCTCGGCGACGAAGATGCCCTGCTGGAAGCCACGGTGGGCGAGCTGGAGGCCGGGCACGATGTCGCCGACCGCGTACACGTTCGGCACGCTGGTGCGCAGCCGCTCGTCGGTCAGGACGTACCCACGGTCGGTCTTGACGCCCTGCTCCTCGTAGCCGAGGTCGGCGGTGTTCGGGCCCCGGCCGACGGCGACCAGCAGCAGCTCGGCCTCGACCGTGTCGCCGCCGGCGATGGTGAGCTTGACGCCGTTGTCGGTCTTCTCGACCTTCTCGAACGGCTTGCCGACCTTGAAGTTGATCTTCCGCTTGCGGAACGCCCGCTCCAGCGCCTTCGACGACTCCTCGTCCTCGGCGGCGACCAGGCGGGGCAGCGCCTCGACGATGGTCACGTCCACCCCGAAGGACTTCCACACGCTGGCGAACTCGACGCCGATCACACCGCCGCCGAGCACGATCGCCGAACTCGGGACGCGGTCCAGGGTCAGGGCGTGGTCGCTGGTGATGACCCGCTCGCCGTCGACCTCCAGGCCCGGCAGGCTCTTGGCGTACGAGCCGGAGGCCAGCACCACGTTGCGGCCGGTGTACCGCTTGCCGTCCACCTCGACCGCGTTCGGGGCGACCAGCTTGCCGGCCCCGGCCACGAAGGTGATGTTCTTGGAGCCGCCGACCAGGCCCTGCAGACCCTTGTAGAGGCGGGAGATCACGCCGTCCTTGTACGCGTTCACCCCGGCCATGTCGATGCCGACCAGCTCGGCCTTGATGCCGAACTGCTCCGACTCGCGGGTCTGGTCGGCGATCTCGGCCGCGTGCAGCAGCGCCTTGGTCGGGATGCAGCCGTTGTGCAGGCAGGTCCCGCCCAGCTTGCCCTTCTCGACCAGCGCGACGTTCAGGCCCAGCTGGGCGGCGCGCAGGGCGGTCGCGTAGCCGCCACTGCCACCTCCGAGGATGACGATGTCGAAGGTTGCGTCGTTCGGCTCGCTCACGTCCAACTCCCAGGTCGCGTCGCTGCATCGGGGGTCACGGCGGGGTAACAGGGACACACCCCACCTCGGCCATCTTGTCACCACCGTGCGGAAGCCGCGTACCGAGGTGCCCAACGACACGTTGTCGCCACGTACCCTTGGCACTGCCTTCGACGACGGACGCGTGGGGAGACGGCTCGGTGGGACTGTTCCGGCGACGCAAGCAGGCACGCGCGGTTGACTCCGACCGTACGGCCAATCGCGCCGATCTGGAGCACTTGGAGAACTTTGTCCGGACCCGCAAGGGTGTCGAGGCGTTCATCGAACCCCGCACCACCGTCACCGAGACCACCGTCATCCTGATCGCCGACGACGGCGAGTGGACCCGGCGCCGCATCGACGGGCCGGACGGGGCACGCCGCTTCGCGTACCGGGTCAGCATCCCGGTCTACGACATCGCCCTGATGGGCTACCCGCAGCGGATGCGCGACTACAACGAGCGCCGCAAGCGCCGCCCCGAGCAGTACTGACCTCGCCACCGCGCGGACGCCGGCCGGACCTCACCGCGCGTCGCACCCCGCCGTGCCCGCGCTCGGCCGTCGCGCTGCTCCGGCTCGGGTGTTCGGATGTTAGGAAGGGTCCCCTGCTATGCACCAGGCGTTAGCAGGGGACCCTTCCTTACAAGCAGGTCAGCCGTTTGCGGTGACGTCGTCGATCAGGTGCAGCAGGGTACGGACCGGGACGCCGGTGCCGCCCTTGGTCCAGTAGCCGGTCGCCTCGCCCGAGTGGTACGACGGGCCGGCGATGTCGATGTGCGCCCAGGCGACGTCGTCGGTGACGAACTCGCGCAGGAACACACCGCCCTGCAACATGTGACCGGCCCGGTCCATGCCGGCGTTGACCTGCGAGATGTCGGCCACGTCCGAGTCCATGCCCTTGCGCACGTCGTCCGGCAGCGGCATCGGCCAGGCCGGCTCGCCGACCGCGTCACCGGCGTCACGGACCCGCTCGCACAGCTCGGCGGTGCCCATCAGGCCGGAGATCCGCTTGCCCAGCGCGACCACCTGCCCGCCGGTGAGGGTGGAGGTCTCGAAGAGGTAGTCGCAGCCGTCCGCGCAGGCCCGGGCCATCGCGTCACCGAGGATCATCCGGCCCTCGGCGTCGGTGTTGAGCACCTCGACGTTCTTGCCGTTGAACATGGTGATCACGTCGCCCGGCCGGTACGACGTCCCCGACGGCATGTTCTCCGCCATCGGCACGTACGCGGTCACCGTCACCGCCGGCTTCAGCTCCGCGACGGCCAGCATGGTGGCGGCCACCGCCGCCGCGCCGGCCATGTCGGACTTCATCTCCCACATGCCCTGCGCCGGCTTGATCGAGATGCCGCCGGTGTCGAAGGTGATGCCCTTGCCGACCAGTGCCACCCGCTTGCCGGTGCCTCCGCCGTCCGGGGTCCAGGTCAGCTTGACCAGGCGCGGCGGTGCCTCCGAGCCCTGACCGACCGCGATGATGCCGCCGTAGCCGCCCGCACGCAGGGCGACCTCGTCGAGCACCTCGACCTCCAGGCCCGCCGCCCGGCCGGCCTCGGCGACCGCGTCGGCGAAGACCGGCGGGCGCAGCTCGTTCGGGGCGACGTTGACCCAGTCGCGGGTCTGCCGGACCGCGGCGGCCACCGTGCGGGCCCGCGTCACCTCGGCCTGCGCGCCGGCGTCCGCGGCGTCCGGC
>NZ_SISL01000495.1:0-4198 GCF_004307965.1 Verrucosispora sp. SN26_14.1
CACCGGCGCGGCGGCGCTCTGCGGTGGCGGCGGCCAGGGCGACGCACTGATCATCCACGTCCCCGCCCCCACCGAGACCGACCTGTGAGCACGAGGAACACGCCGGTCCGGCGAGCCCGGCAGTCGGGAACGACGAGTGGCGCGGTGCGCGGGCGGGTCGTGCGGTCGAGGGCGGCTGCATGAGCGAGGCGACGGGGAGCGCGCCGGCCGCGGCCGGTTCGGTGCGGCGCAGTCGGGACGTACCGATGCTGGTCGAGCGGGCCCGCGAGGGTGACCCGCGCGCGGTCGCCCGCCTGATCACCCTGGTCGAGTCGGGTGACGAGACGCTGCCGCGCATCGCGGCGGCGCTCGCACCGCACACCGGCCGGGCCCAGGTGGTCGGGTTGACCGGTTCGCCGGGGGTGGGCAAGTCGACCACCACCAACGAGCTGGTCCGCGCGCTGCGGGCGCGGGGGCACCGGGTCGGCGTGCTGGCGATCGACCCGTCCAGTCCGTTCACCGGTGGGGCGATCCTCGGTGACCGGGTACGGATGCAGGACCACGCCACCGACCCCGGTGTGTACATCCGGTCGATGTCCAGCCGGGGTCACCTGGGCGGGCTGTCGGCGGCCACCCCGCAGGCGGTGCGGGTGCTGGAGGGCGCCGGCTGCGACGTGGTGCTGGTGGAGACCGTCGGGGTCGGGCAGGCCGAGGTGGAGGTGGCCTCGCTCGCCGACACCACGCTGGTGCTGCTCGCGCCGGGCATGGGCGACGCGATCCAGGCGGTGAAGGCCGGCATCCTGGAGATCGCCGACATCTTCGTGGTGAACAAGGCCGACCGGGACGGCGCCGACGCGACGGTCCGGGACATCCAGGGCATGATCGCGCTCGGTGAGCGCGGACCGGGGCAGTGGCGGCCACAGGTGGTGCGGGCGGTCGCCGTGCGGGGCGAGGGCATCGACGACGTCGCCGCCGCCGTCGACAAGCACCGTGACTGGTTGGTCGCGCACGACGAGCTGCGCCGCCGCCGGGAGGCGCGGGCCGCCGCCGAGATCGAGGCGATCGCGCTCGGCGCGCTGCGCGCCCGGATCGGCTCGCTTCGCGACGGTACGCAGTTGCCGGCGCTCGCCGCCGAGGTCGCCGCCGGTGCGGTCGATCCGTACGCCGCTGCGGACACCCTGCTGGCCCAGCTCTCCGGCTGAACGTAGTCCACTGCGGACCGTCTCCGGCGGTTACGCTCGCACCGCCTTCGCAGAGCGCGTGGGGTGGTGTGACGGCTGCTGGAGAGAGATGGACCACGAGATGACGCAGGAGTTGCCGATGACGCCGGACGCGGTGCCGGGCGGTCGTACCGACATCTCGGACGAGGTGGTGGAGAAGATCGCGGTGGCCGCGGCGAAGGCCGTGCCCGGTGTGGTCGAGCTGGGCGGTGACGTGGCGCGGTTCTTCAACGCGGTGCTCGACCGGGTCGGGCTGGACCAGGTGGGTGACGCCCGGCGCGGGTGCTCGGCGCACGTCACCAACGGCGCGGCAGTGGTCAACCTGGTGATCGTGATCGACGCCGGGCACGCGGTGCCCGAGGTGACCTCGGCGGTGCGGGTCGGGGTGACCCAGGCGATCGAGGCGTACGGCCTGGGGGTCGACGAGATCAACATCCGGGTGGACGACGTCGCCATCGGTGGTCCCGCCGTCTGAGGGCGGTTCGACATTACCGACCGGTAGGAGTTTCCTTAGCGATCGTTCAGGTAGGGGCTCTACACTCGACGTGCTGTCGAGGACTCGAGGAGGAGCCCGGGGATGAACGCCGACGAGATCGCCGCCGGACGGGCCCGCTGGCAGGCCCGGTACGACGCCGCGCACAAGCGGGACGCGGACTTCACCACGCTCTCCGGGCTGCCCGTCGAGCCGGTCTACGGGCCCCCGGAGGGTGCCGCGTACCCGGGCTTCGACCGGATCGGCTGGCCGGGCGAGTTCCCGTACACCCGGGGCCTGCACCCGACCGGCTATCGCGGGCGGACCTGGACCATCCGGCAGTTCGCCGGTTTCGGCAACGCCCGGCAGACCAACGAGCGCTACAAGATGATCCTCGGCGCGGGCGGCGGCGGTCTCTCGGTCGCCTTCGACATGCCCACCCTGATGGGCCGCGACTCCGACGACCCGCAGTCGCTCGGCGAGGTGGGCCACTGCGGGGTGGCGGTGGACAGCGCCGTCGACATGGAGGCGCTCTTCGACGGCATCGACCTGGCGGCGGTCACCACGAGCATGACCATCTCCGGTCCGGCGGTGCCGGTCTTCTGCATGTACCTGGTCGCCGCCGAGCGGCAGGGCGCCGACCTGTCGACGCTCGACGGCACCCTGCAGACCGACATCTTCAAGGAGTACATCGCGCAGAAGGAGTGGCTCTTCGACCCCGAGCCGCACCTGCGTCTGATCGGCGACCTGATGGAGTACTGCGCCCGGGAGATCCCGCGCTACAAGCCGCTCTCCGTCTCCGGCTACCACATCCGCGAGGCCGGCTCGACCGCCGCGCAGGAGTTGGCGTACACGCTGGCCGACGGGTTCGGCTACGTCGAGCTGGGGCTCTCGCGCGGGATGGACGTCGACGTCTTCGCCCCGGGGCTGAGCTTCTTCTTCGACTCGCACGTCGACTTCTTCGAGGAGATCGCCAAGTTCCGCGCCGCCCGCCGGATCTGGGCCCGCTGGCTGCGCGACGTCTACGGCGCCACCAGCGAGAAGGCGCTCTGGCTGCGCTTCCACACGCAGACCGCCGGGGTGTCGTTGACCGCCCAGCAGCCCGTCAACAACGTGGTGCGTACCGCCGTCGAGGCGCTCGCCGCGGTGCTCGGCGGCACCAACTCGCTGCACACCAACGCGCTGGACGAGACGCTGGCGCTGCCCACCGACTCCTCCGCCGAGATCGCCCTGAGGACCCAGCAGGTGCTGATGGAGGAGATCGGGGTGACCAACGTCGCCGACCCGCTCGGCGGCTCGTGGTACGTCGAGGCGCTGACCGACCGGATCGAGGCGGAGGCGGAGGAGATCTTCGCCCGGATCCGCGCGCTGGGCGGTGAGGGTCCGCACACCATCGGTCCGATGACCTCCGGAATCCTGCGCGGCATCGAGGACGGCTGGTTCACCGGCCAGATCGCCGAGTCGGCCTTCGTCTACCAGCAGGCGCTGGAGAAGGGCGACAAGAAGATCGTCGGCGTCAACTGCCACACCGGCACGGTCGCCAAGGAACTGGAGATCATGCGCATCTCGCACGAGGTGGAGCTGGAGCAGCGCCGGCTGCTGGCCGCGCGCAGGGCCGGCCGGGACGAGGCCCGGGCCAGGACGGCCGTCGCGGAGATGGTGGCGGTGAGCCGTACCGGGGAGAACATGATCCCGGCGATGCTCGACGCCGTCCGGGCCGAGGCCACGCTCGGCGAGATCTGCGACGCGCTGCGTGCGGAATGGGGCGTTTACCGCGAGCCCGCCCGGTTCTGACACCCGCTCCGGCGGGGGTGTCTGGGCAGGGGCGACAGCGGCAACCGCACGGGCGGTGGCTGCACCTGAGTTCGGCAAATCGCGTGCGAGACTAGGTAACCATGAGCGACCCACGGATCACCTCGTCGATCTTCACCCGCGGCGCGGTCGACCTCAGCGCGTTGCGCCCCGCCGCGCCCAGTCCCACCCCGGCACCGGCCCAGTCCGGCCCGCCCGCCGCCGCGCCCGGCAACCCTGTCGGCGGCGGCGTCACCGTCATCGACGTGACGGAGGCGACCTTCCAGTCCGAGGTGCTGGAGCGCTCGCTGACCACACCCGTGGTGGTGGACTTCTGGGCCGAGTGGTGCGAGCCGTGCAAGCAGCTCTCCCCGGTGCTGGAGCGGTTGGCGGCGGAGGGCGGCGGCGCCTGGGTGCTCGCCAAGGTCGACGTGGACGCCAACCCTCGACTGGCGCAGATGTTCCGGGTGCAGGGCATCCCGATGGTGTACGCGGTGGTCGGCGGGCAGCCGGTCGACGCCTTCTCCGGCGTGGTCCCCGAGGCGCAGCTCCGCCAGTGGATCGGGGCGGTGCTGAAGGCCGGCGGCGTGGCCGTCGCCGAGCCGGAGGACCCGCGTCTGGACGAGGCGGACGACGCCCTGATGACCGGCGACCTGGACGCCGCCGAGCAGGCGTACCGCAAGATCCTGGCGGAGACGCCGGCGGACGCGGCGGCGGCGGCCGGGCTGGCCCAGGT
>NZ_SISL01000496.1:0-4195 GCF_004307965.1 Verrucosispora sp. SN26_14.1
CCGCCACCCCGACCCGGTCACCGCCCACCGCCGTGTGCACCGCCTGCGGCGCCCGCCGCACCGGCGGCGGCAACGCGGTCGCCACTCCCCCGTCCGCCACGTACGCCGACGCCTCGGTCACCGCCTCCTGCACCGCCTCGGAGAGCAGCGCACCCCGGCCCAGGGCCAGGCCGGCGGCGACCGCGAACCGGTCGCCCGCGCCGCAGGTGTCACCCTCGGCGGCCATCGGCGTCGGCACCACCAGCGGCGTCGACCCGGCGTGGCTGAGCAACGCGCCGTCGGCGCCCAACGTCACCGCCACCGCACCGGCCCGCCAGCGTTGCCGCAGACGCTCGGCACCGTCGGCGGCGGTGGCCAGCCGGGTGGCGGCGGCCGGCGCCTCCACCAGCTCCTGCACCTCCGTCTCGTTCGGTGTCACCAGGTGCACCCCGGGCACCGCCGCCGGGCCACGGGGGTGCGGATCCCAGACCACCGGGGCCCGGGTCGCCGCCAGGGCCGCCCGCAGCGCGGGCTGCCGTGCCACCCCCCGGCCGTAGTCGCTGACCAGCACCACCGACGCCCGCTCGATGACGCGCAGCACCGCCTCGGCGGGTTCGCCCGGCGTCTGGGCGCCGCCGCCCCGGTCGTGGCGCAGCAGCACCCGCCCGCCGGCCCGCAACCGGATCTTCTCCGGGGTGGACCCGGCCAGCCGCAACGGGTACACCTGCACCCCGGCAGCGGCCAGCAGCACTCCCAGCCGGGCTCCACCGGCGTCGTCGGCCAGCGCGGTGACCAGCACCACCTCGGCGCCCTGCGCGGCGGCGAAGACGGCGGCGAGCCCGGCCCCGCCGGGCCGGTCGACGTGCGCGGTCTCGTCGAGCACCGGGACCGGCGAGTCCGGACAGAGGCGGTTCACCACGCCCTCCACGTCCCGGTCGAGCAGGGTGTCGCCGACCACCACCACGGGTCCCCTCACACTTGCCTCCTCATGCTTCGACCGGTCGGCCGGCCCCACCGTCCAGCACCACCTCGACCCCGGCGCGGACCGGACCGGCCGCCGGTGCGTCCGACGCCGCCGGCACCACCGGCTCCACGTACTCCACCGTCGGCCGCTCGGCCATCGCCAACTCCACGTACTCGCAGAGCAGGTGACTGGAGACCAGGTGCAGTTCCTGCACGACCTGGGAGTCCGGGCAGTCCACCGCGAGCGCCTCGTGACACGCGTCCGCGAGGGGGTTGGGCGCCGGTCCGGTGAACGCCCAGCACCGCAGCCCGGCCTGGCGGCCCGCCCGCGCGGCGGCCAGCAGGTTCGTGCTGCCGCCGCTGGTGGAGAGCAGCAGCAGGACGTCGTCGGGGCGGCCGTGCGCGCGGACCTGCCGGGCGAAGACCTCGTCGTAGCCGTAGTCGTTGCCGATCGCGGTCAACGCCGAGGTCTCGGCGTGCAGGGCGATGGCGGACAGCGGCTGCCGGTCCTCGCGCAGTTTGCCGACCAGCTCGGCGGTGAGGTGCTGCGCCTCGGCGGCACTGCCCCCGTTACCGGCCACCAGCAACCGGCCCCCGGCGGTCAGGTGCTGCGCCAGGGCGGCTCCCCACCGGACCAGCAGCGGCTCGCACCGCCGGTACGGCGGCAGCGCGGCGGCCAGGTGCGCCAGGTGCGTCTCCAGCGGGTTGCGCCCCGGCATCAGGCCACCACCCGGGTCGGCCGGTGCACGGCGGCCACCTCGGCGTACACCTCGGCGAGACGTTCCGCGGTGACCGTCCACGAGTAGTGCTGCCGGGCCCGTGCCCGCGCCGCGCCCGCGTACGCGAACCGGCGGATCCGGTCGTCCAGCAGCCCGGCCAGCGCCTCGCCCAGGGCCCTCGGGTCCCGCGCCGGCACCAGGTCCCCGGTCACCCCGTCGACCACGGTGTCCCGCAACCCGCCCACAGCGGTCGCCACCACCGGCACCCCGCAGGCCATCGCCTCCAGCGGGGTCAGGCCGAACGGTTCGTACCAGGGGGCGGCGACCAGGATGTCCGCCGACCGGTACCAGCGGCCCATCTCCTCCCTCGGCACCGCGCCGACCAGCCGGACCCGGTCGGCCACCCCGCAGCTACGGGCCAACGCGCGCAGCCGCCGGGCGTACGGGTCGGTCTCCAGCAGCCCGGCGGGCGGGCCGCCCACCACCACGCACTCGGCGTCCGGCACGTGCGCCATCGCGCGGACCACGGTCTGGAAGCCCTTGCGTTCCACCAGCCGCCCGACGGTGAGGATCCGGGGCCGTCCCGGCTCCCGCTCGGCGGCCGGGCCGAGCGGGGCGAACGTGCCCAGGTTCACCCCGGACGGCACGACCGTCATCGCCGAGCGGGGCACCCCCATCCGGACCAGTTCGCCGACCTCGTCGCGGCACTGCGCGACCACCCGGTCCACCGAGCGGCCGAGCTGGAGTTCGTAGCCGATCCGCCGGGCCGGGCTGGTGTCCTGGACGCCCTGGTGACGGCGCTTGACCGTGCCGAGGGCGTGGTACGTCTGCACCACCGGCACCCCGACCTGCCGACCGGCCTGCACCGCCGCCAGCCCGCTCATCCAGAAGTGCGCGTGGATCACCTCGGGCGTCCAGTCGCCGCGCCAGCGCTCCACCAGCCAGGCGCCGAACGCGCGCATGTGCGGCAGCAGCGCGTCCTTGGCCACCGGCTCGGCCGGCCCGGCGGGTACGTGCACCACGTCGTAGCCGTCCGGACTGCGCACGGTCACCGGCAGGTCCACCGCGTCGCGCCGGGTGTAGACGCGGACGTCGTGCCCGGCCGCGGCGAGCGCGGCGGAGAGTTCCGCGACGTGCGTGTTCTGGCCGCCGGCGTCCTCCCCGCCCAGGATGGCGAGCGGGCTGGCGTGCTCCGAGATCATCGCTATCCGCATACTTCCTCCTCCAGCAGCCGGTCCCAGTCGGCGAGGAAACGGTCGAGGCCGTAGCGTTCCCGGGCGGCGGCCCGGGCCGCCTGTCCCGCGAGCCGGGCCACCTGCGGCTCGGCGACGAACCGGCCGGCGGCCTCCAGCAGCTCCTCGACGCGGGTGTCCAGGGCACCGGCGTCCGGCGGCACGGCCATCACCGCCTCGGTGCTGGCCAGTGCCACCACCGGCATGCCGATGCTCATCGCCTCGATCAGGCTCAGCCCGAGCGAGGTCCACCGGCACAGGTGCAGGTACGCCCGGCGGCGCGCCAACTCGGCGTGCATCCGGTGCTGCGGAACGTCGTCGTGGCTGGTGAGGCGGTCGGCGGGCAGGCCGAGGTGGTCGGCGAGCCCGGCCACCTTCATGCCGAAGACGTCCAGCGGGGCGATCTCGGCGAACCGGGGCAGCAGGTCGGTGCCGGTGACCCGCCACCGGCGCACCGGTTCGTTGATCACCACGGCCAGCCGGTCCAGTTCCCCGGTGTACTCCACCGTCGGCGGCACGATGCCGTGGTCGACGACGGCGGTCCGGGTCGTTCCGGTGTCCCAGAACAGCTCGTTGAAGGCGGTCACGTGGGCGACGAGCAGGTCGTCGCGGTCGGCCATCGGGTGGCGGCTGTGCGGCACGTCCCCGTCCTTCGGGGTGTTGTGCTCGACGTAGACCGCCGGCACGTCCCGGCCGGGCCGACGACCCAGCCACCGCTGCGCCAGCTCCAGTTCCTCGGGGCGTTGCAGGACGACCACGTCGACCTCGGTGTCGCGCAACTGCTCCGGGCTCACCTCGGCGGCGCTCTCCGGCCAGGTGTACGTCCGTGCCCGGCCCAGCCCGTACGGCCCCCGGTCCGGGGTGGCCGGGACCAGGTAGCGGTGTTTGCCGTGCACGAACGACGTGGTCCACGAACCGTGCACGTGCCAGAGCAGGATGTTCATCGGCCGCCTCCGGTGGATACCGCCGCACGGGACACCGCCGGGCGGGAGGGCACCCGGTCCGGCGGTACGCCCAGCAGCCGGAGCGCCTCGACGACCGCGCCCGGGGAGATCCCGCTGAGGCAGGGGTGACCGGGCACCGGGCAGCGTGCGGCGCGGGTGTCGCGGCATCCGGCGGCGGCGTCGCCGAGGCGTACCGTCGGCACCCGCCAGGGACCCCACTGCCCGAACGGGACGGTGGGGGCGAAGAGGCTCACCACCGGCACCCCGGAGGCGGCGGCCAGGTGCGCCGGGCCGGTGTTGCCGACCACGAGCGCGCCGGCACCGGCCACCACGGCGGCCAGCTCGGCGAGCCCGGTCC
>NZ_SISL01000497.1:0-4187 GCF_004307965.1 Verrucosispora sp. SN26_14.1
GGGCAGCGGTGGCCGACCACCGGGCGCGGTGGCGCACCCACCACCTGAGGCCCGCCCCCGAGGTGGTGTCGGCGGTGGTCGCGGCGTGGATAGCGGGACAGCCCGTGCCCACCGCGCCAGATGTCGCGCCGACCGTCGAGGCGGACGCCGCCGCCCGCCGTCTCGACACCCGTGCGGTGCTGGAGCTGTGGCGGATCACCGACCCGGAGGGCTTCGACCGGCTCCGTACCGACGCGTCGGCGGTCGGCGCGCGGGTCTCCGGCGCCGGGCCGGCCGAACTGGCCCACGTCTGTGGCGAGGTGGCGCAGGCCCAGGCAGGCTACCTGAGGGCGCTGTCGACCGAACCGGGTTCGCCGGCCGCCTGGGCCGGTCTCGGCCAGACCGCCGGGGACATCTACCCGGGACCGGCCGCCGAGGCGCTTCGCGACCGGCCGGAACTGGTCCGTGCGGTCTACCTCGGGCTGCGTGACCAGGGCACGCCGGTGCCGGAGCCGTTGGAGCTGGCCGCCTGGATCGGCGCCGGCAAGCACTGAGCTGAGAGCCGGATGCCGGGGTGGAGGCCGCCACCCCGGCTCTCCGGAGGCCGCTACAACGGCATCGGGTCCAGGTCGCAGTCGCCCCGGATGGTCAGGTCGGTGCCGGCCACGGTGGCCGGGTGCTCCTCGCCGAGCACCCGGGCGAACTTCTCGCTGATCGCGACGTGCAGGCTGTTCGCCTCCTCCTCCCGATCGAGCGAGACGAGATCCTGGGCGAGATTGCCGAGGCAGATCAGCGTGGTGGGATGGTCCGGCCCGAAGACCTCGGCGCAGCGGTCGGCGGTGCGCCGGTCGAGGTCGTACGCGGCGGCGTGCTCCCCGAGCGCGTAGAGATCGCTGCCGAGGTTGATCATTGCGGCCAGGGTCAGCGGATGGTCCGGCCCGAGCCGCCGGGTCAGCACCGCCGACCCCTTCTCGTTGGTGCTGCGGGCGCGCGCCACGTCGCCGCGCAACCGGTCCACGATCGCGCCGTTGAGCTGAGTCGCCACCGTGTAGGGATGGTCGGAGTCGAAGAGTTCCCGATACCAGCCGACGAGTTCGGCGGTGAGCGTGGCGGCGGCCTCCAGGTCACCCGTGGCACGCAGGTCGACGGCCAGACCGAAGGCGGCCAGCAGGGTGTCCGGGTGGTGTTCGCCGAAGCGGGCCGCGAAGCCGTCGCGTACCTCCTGGGAGAGCGCCAGGGCCGCGCGGTGGTCACCGGCCTTGCGGATCGCCGAGGCCAGTCGCCGTCGCGCGGTCAACGTCTGCGTCTGCGCCGAGCCCCAGACCCGGGGCAGCCGGTCCACGACGTTCTGCATCTCGGCCCGGGCGGGGAGGTATTCGCCGAGTTCCCGGCGGTCGATGATGAGGTTGAGGTGGGATTCCAGCGTCTGCGCGTGGTCCTCGCCGAAGAGCAGCACCCGGTGGTCGTACGTCGCCCGGTCGACCTCGTACGCGCGCCGGATGTCACCGGTCAGGCGGAGGCTGACCGCCAGGTTGTGCGCCGCGTTGAGCGTGTTCGGGTCGTCCTCGCCGAGCGCCTGGATGTGCCGCTGGTAGAGGTCCTCGTCCATCTCCAGGGCGCGACGGAAGTCCCCGGACGCCCGCAGGTCGGCCGCCACCTGGCCGATGGCCCGCAGCAGTTCCTCGGTGTCCTCGACGGTGCTGCGTTGGTAGAGCTCCAGGATGCGGGCGTTGTGCTGGGCCGCCTCGCGGTGCCGGCCCAGGCGGTAGAGCATGAAGCCGAGCCAGTGGCCGATGGTGAGCGTCATCGGTGCGTCCTCGCCCAGGCTGCTGCTCCAGGCCCGCCACGCCTGTTCGGCCAGTTCCAGCGACGCGGTGAAGTCGCCCCACCAGTAGAGATACCGCGCCTCGTTGAAGACCAGTTGCTGCACCCACGGCTGGTGGGAGTGCACCGCGTCGGAGGCCATCACGTGCGGGTACAGCTCGGCGTAACTGGCCCAGTTGGCCGGCGAGTCGGGGTCGTTGCGGTCGCCGGAGGCGAGCAGCAGGTGCGCGCTGTTGCGGACGGTCTCCCGGTCCGGCCGGGCCATCCGGTCGATGAGGACGGCCTGGATCAGCCGGTGCATCTGGATCGAGTTGGTCCGGTGGATGACCCGGGCGAGCGCGTACCGGTTGATGTCGCGGATCGCGCGGTTGAGCCGCATCGGGTCGCGCAGCGCGGCGTTCAGTTCCGGGTGGATGTCGTCGTTCTGCGCGCCGCTGAACAGGGTGCGCGGGATGGGCTCCGGGGCGAGGAACGAGCAGACCTGTAGGAGCCGGAAGGCGGCCGGATTGGAGACGACGAGTCGGTCCAGCGAGACGTTCCACGCGGCGGCGACGGGCAGTTGATAGTCCATCGGCGGGG
This sequence comes from Verrucosispora sp. SN26_14.1, assembly GCF_004307965.1. Classification (NCBI taxonomy): domain Bacteria; kingdom Bacillati; phylum Actinomycetota; class Actinomycetes; order Micromonosporales; family Micromonosporaceae; genus Micromonospora; species Verrucosispora sp. SN26_14.1. The sequence goes on from NZ_SISL01000497.1 coordinate 2,383, forward strand.
CCTGTTCGAGAAGCTCGATGCGCTTCTCCTCGAACAGTCGCAGGTACTCCTCGGCCGGCATGCCGGTCTCGGCCCGCCAGGCCGCCGCCTGCTCCAACGCGAGCGGCAGGTCACCGAGCGCCTCGGCCAGCCGGTCCGCCTGTTCGATGGTCAGCTCCGGACCCCGGCGGCGCAACAGCTCGATGCTCTCCTCCCGGGGGAAGACGTCGACCTCCAACGTGCGGGCGACGTTGGCCCAGCCCGGGTTCCGGGACGTGATGATGATGTCGCCGGAACCGCCGGTGGGGAGGTACGGCACCAACGCCTCGGGGCTCTCGGCGTTGTCGAAGACGAGGAGCCAGCGAGGGTGCGGCCGACCGAGCCGTAGGGCCTCCTGGACGGCGACGCGGGCGCTGCCGATGTCGGGCCCGGAGGCGAGGTTCATCCGCGCCGCGAGCTCCACGATGGAGGCGTTGATCTGGGTGGGCCGCTCGGCCGGGATCCACCAGACCAGGTCGTACTCGCCCTGGTGCTGGTAGACGTACTCGACGGCCAGATGGGACTTGCCGACGCCGCCCATCCCGTGCAGGGCGTGCGGCAGGACTGCCGTGGTGCCGCCGCGCACCTGCCGGTGCAGCAGGGCGAGTGGCTCCTTGCGGCCGGTGAAGTTCGGGTTCCGCGGCGGGATGTTGCCCCAGACGGCCGGGGTGCGGGCTGGGGCGGTGGCGTCTGCGGGAGTGCTGGACGACAAGCCGGCTCCTTCGGTACCTACGCTACGGTCTGCGTCGGCATCAGCGCCGACAGCTATCATCGCATCCCGACCGGCAGGTGCGGGAGTCCTGACGACCGGGTCGGTGCCGCCCTCCTGGTTGACCGCTGCCAGCGCCTCGCCGAGCAGCCGCGCCCGGGGAAGGTACCGCCCGGAGAGCGCCCGCATCACGTCCTGCTCGATCCGGACCAGCGCGACGTCGGCCGGGGCCACCGTCGGAATCTCGACACCCGCCGGGTCGTCGAGCACCCGTCCCCAGTGCGCGATCGCGGGACGGACCCGTCCGAGCCGGGCCGAGAGGAGCTGCCAGACCCGTACGGTGTCGGCGCGGCGACCGGCCGCCAGCAACTCGGCCCGTACGCCGGGGAGGAACTCGAAGGTGCGGTCGTCACCGGTGCCGACGGTCCGCACCAGCGGGCTGGTCAGCACCTCGGCCAGGTGCAGGGTGGTGGACCGGGGCAGCAGCGTCCGCTGCACCACCCGGACGGCCGACCGGTCCAGTGGCGCGGCGGCCAGGTGGGTGGCCAGGCGCAGCGCCTCCGGCGAGGCCCACGAGATGAACTCGCGTACCCGTCGGGCGGCGTCCGGCCCGACGGTGGGCCGGGGCGTCCGGTCCGGGGCCGGTCGGTCGGTGGTGAGCAGGGCGGGCATGTCGATCCAGCGTGGTGCCCGGCAGGCGAGCAGCTCCACCCAGGCCGCCAGCCAGCGCGGGCGCAGCTCCACCACCGGCACCGGCACCGGCCCGCCGGCAGGTCGGGGCTCCTCGGCGAGCAGCGCCTGGAGCGTGTTGTGGTGACGCCACTCCCACCGCGAGTTGGCCGTCGCCGGTGCGGCGGCCCGCAGGCGCAGCCGCAGCGGCTGCACGCCGGTGCGGTGCCACATCTGTTGGGGCAGCAGGTGCACCATCGCCACGGGTTGCCGGCTCGCCCACTCGTGCAGGTGCGGAAGGACCGCACCGGAGTGCCAGGCCGGTCCGGCCCCGTCGCTGAGCACCAACACCAGGCGGCGGCGGCCGACCGGCGGCAACGCCGTCGACGGACCTGTCTCTTATACACAT
>NZ_SISL01000498.1:0-4179 GCF_004307965.1 Verrucosispora sp. SN26_14.1
GCGCCGGGCCGCCCAGCGTGCGGTCGACGCGCTGCCCGCCGCGCGCGGCTCCAGCATCGCGGAGCCCACCCTGGCCCGCGAGTTCGTCAACGCCATCGGTGCCGCCGAGCAGATCGCCCGGCCGCTCGGCGACGAGTACACCTCCACCGAACACCTGCTGGCCGGGCTGGCCCGGGTCGGCGGTGCCGTCTCCGGTGCGCTCACGTCGGCCGGCGCCACCGAGGAGACGCTGGTCGCCGCGTTCCCGACCGTGCGCGGTGGGGACCGTCGGGTCACCACGGCCGACCCGGAGCAGACCTACCAGGCGTTGGCCAAGTACGGCGTCGACCTGACCGCGAGCGCGCGGGACGGCAAGATCGACCCGGTGATCGGGCGGGACTCCGAGATCCGCCGGGTGATCCAGGTGCTGTCCCGGCGTACCAAGAACAACCCGGTGCTGATCGGCGAGCCCGGTGTCGGCAAGACCGCCATCGTCGAGGGCCTGGCCCAGCGGATCGTCGCCGGTGACGTGCCCGAGTCGCTGCGGGACAAGAAGCTCGTCTCGCTCGACCTCGGTGCGATGGTCGCCGGTGCGCAGTACCGGGGTCAGTTCGAGGAGCGCCTCAAGTCCGTCCTGGAGGAGATCAAGAACTCCGACGGCCAGGTCATCACGTTCCTCGACGAACTGCACACGGTGGTCGGCGCGGGCAAGGGCGAGGGCTCGATGGACGCCGGCAACATGCTCAAGCCGATGCTGGCCCGGGGCGAGCTGCGCATGGTCGGCGCGACCACGCTGGACGAGTACCGCGAGCACATCGAGAAGGACCCGGCCCTGGAGCGGCGCTTCCAGCCGGTGCTGGTCGGCGAACCCACCGTCGAGGACACCATCGGCATCCTGCGGGGGCTCAAGGAGCGCTACGAGGTCCACCACGGCGTACGCATCACCGACGCCGCCCTGGTCGCCGCCGCCGCGCTCTCCGACCGGTACATCACCGACCGCTTCCTGCCGGACAAGGCGATCGACCTGGTCGACGAGTCGGCGTCCCGGCTCCGGATGGAGATCGACTCCCGGCCGGTCGAGGTGGACGAGATCGAGCGGGCGGTACGCCGGCTGGAGATCGAGGAGATGGCGCTGGCCAAGGAGCCGGACGCCGCCTCCGCCGTACGCCTGGAACGGCTGCGCAAGGAACTGGCCGACAAGCGTGAGCAGCTCACCGTGCTCTCCGAGCGCTGGCACCTGGAGAAGAGCCACATCACCAAGCTCTCCACCGCCAAGGAGGAGTTGGAGCGGTTGGGTGGTGAGGCGGAGCGGGCCGAGCGCGACGGCGAGTTGGAACGCGCCGCCGAGCTGCGCTACGGCCGCATCCCGGCGCTCCAGACCGAGCTGACGAAGGCCGAGGAGGAACTGGCCCGGTTGCAGTCCGCGGGCGCGATGCTCAAGGAGGAGGTCGGCGCGGACGACATCGCGGCGGTCGTCGCCTCCTGGACCGGCATCCCCGCCGGCCGCCTGCTGGAGGGCGAGACCGCCAAGCTGCTCCGGATGGAGGAGTCGCTGCGCGAGCGGGTCGTCGGCCAGGCCGAGGCGGTGGGCGCGGTCTCCGACGCGGTACGCCGTGCCCGTGCCGGTGTCGCCGACCCGGACCGCCCGACCGGCAGCTTCCTCTTCCTCGGCCCGACCGGGGTGGGCAAGACCGAGCTGGCGAAGGCGCTCGCCGAGTTCCTCTTCGACGACGAGCGGGCGATGGTCCGCATCGACATGAGCGAGTACGGCGAGAAGCACTCGGTGGCCCGGCTGGTCGGCGCTCCGCCCGGCTACGTCGGCTACGAGGAGGGCGGCCAGCTCACCGAGGCGGTGCGTCGTCGGCCGTACTCGGTGATCCTCCTCGACGAGGTGGAGAAGGCCCACCCGGACGTCTTCGACATCCTGCTCCAGGTGCTCGACGACGGCCGGCTCACCGACGGTCAGGGCCGTACCGTCGACTTCCGCAACGCGATCCTGATCCTCACCTCGAACCTCGGGTCGGCGGTGATCAGTGATCTGACGCTCGCCGAGGAGCAGCGCCGGGAGGGCGTCCTCGCGGTGGTCCGGTCGCACTTCAAGCCGGAGTTCCTCAACCGGCTCGACGACATCGTGGTCTTCGCCGCACTCCGGGGCGACGACCTGCGCTCCATCGTGGACATCCAGTTGGCCCGCCTGCGCAAACGGCTGGCCGACCGCCGGCTCTCGCTGGACGTCACCGACGCGGCGCGGGGCTGGTTGGCCGAGCACGGGTACGACCCGATCTACGGCGCCCGGCCGCTGCGCCGACTGGTCCAGTCGGCGATCGGCGACCAGCTCGCCAAGGCGCTGCTCGCCGGCCAGATCCGCGACGGCGACACGGTGCGGGTGGAGCTCGCCGACGCCAAGGACGGCCTGTCGGTGAGCACCGCCTGACCCGTACCCACGATGCCGGAGATCCCCGCCGCCCCCGCCTCGGCGGGCGGCGGCGGGCCGTCCGGGTGAGGATGGAGACATGTTCGGGATCGGGCGCAGGAAGGACCCGGAGCTGACCGCTGCCGTCGCGGCCCTGGCCGCCGCCGGCCGCGTCGCCTTCGGCGGGGTCGGGATCGCGGGCGCGACGCTGCCGGAGACCGAGGCATACCAGCGCGTCGCGGCGATCGCGGCCGACCACCCCGACGAGGTACGCGGGCAGCTCGACCGCCTGCTCACCACCGGCTCTCCGGCAGCCCGGGTGTACGCCGCCACGCTGCTGGAACAGCTCGACCCGGCGGCCGGGCGGACGGCCTGGAACAGGCTGCGTTCCGATCCGGCGGAGGTGGACACCGCCGTCGGGTGCGTGCTGGACCGCACCACGGTCGGCGAGTACGCCGCCCGACGACTCGACGATTCGTGATCCGACGGCCGGTCGGCTCCGTCCGATCGGTGCTGCCGGATCTTGTCTGATCCTCCTACGCTCCGTGCCATGACCGCGACCGCCGGAGATCCGGCCGCCGTACCCCCGCCTCGACCACCCCGCCCCGGCACCGTCACCGTGGCCTTCTGGTTGCAGCTCACGATCGCGCTGATCCTGTTCGGACTCGTCGCGCTGGTAGTCGTCGAGGCGTTCCAGTGGGACGCCGCGATCGACCGGGCGGCGCGCCAGGTGCCCGACGCCGACCCCGACGAGGTACGCGCCGAGCGGGTCAGCAGCGTGACCATGTCGCTGGTCCTCGGCATCCCCGCCCTTGCCCTGGGGCTCTGGATGGCGCTGACCGCGGTCGGCGTCCGCCGGGGCAGCAACGTCGCCCGGGTCATGGTCTTCGCGGCCGGTGGTGCCGAACTGCTGCTCTGCTTCTTCCAGGCGTGCGCCGGTTTCTTCTTCGTCCCGTTCATCGCGTTCGCGGCGTCCGGGGCGGTCGAGATGGAGGAAGGCCCACCACCGGACGACTTCTGGCAGGAGTCGGACTTCTTCGAGGCGCTGTACGGCGAGCCGCGCCTCTTCGAGACGGTGTTCTTCCCGCTGGCCGGTCTCGGCGTCCTGACGGTGGTGACCCTCACCGCGGTGGTCGTGCTGATGTTGGCGATTCCGCCGGCCAACCGCTGGTTCGTGCCGAAGCCCGAGCCGGCCGGACCGCTGACCGCCGGAGGCGACATCCCGAACGCCTACCTCGCCGGCTACCCACTCCCGACGCCCTACTACCCCGCCCCCGGCTATCCGCTGCCGCCGGGCTATCCGGTCCCGCCCGGCCATCCCGCGCCGTTCGGCGGTCCCGTCCCGACCGGCTACGTCGTGCCTCCCGGCTATCCACTGCCCCCGGGCTACCCGCTGCCGCCCGGCTACCCCATGCCCGTGCCGCCCGGCTACCCCGTGCCGCCCGGCTACCCCATGCCCGTCCCGCCCGGTTATCCCGTGCCGACTGGGCAGCCCGCACCGGCAGGCGAACCACCTGCGTCGTCGGGTGAGCAACCACCGCCGTCGGACGATGACCCGGGTGAAACCGGCCAGGGCGACCGATCGGCCCCGGATCCGGGCGGGAACGGACGATAGTCGACCGGCGACGGCTTAACCCGCGCCGGTCACGGCTACCGTCGTCACCGAAATACCTGGGGAGGTGACGGGTGGACGACGTGACGGCGTACCTGGTGATCGCGCTCGGGTGTCTGCTGGCCGGGCTGGCCGTCGTCGTGCTCGTGGCGCGGCGGCGGGGCCGGCCGACGAC
>NZ_SISL01000499.1:0-4167 GCF_004307965.1 Verrucosispora sp. SN26_14.1
CGGTTGCTCGGCCACGGCGCGGACAGCGCCCGGGCCCGCGACATGCGCCAACTCGGCCAGGCCTGCCTGGCGGTGGCGGCCGGTCGGCCGATCGAGGCGGTCACCCGCCTGGACGCCGTCCAGGTCTCCGCCGAGACGCTCGGCGCGGCCGAACCGGCACGCCTGCGCAGCATCGCGTTGGCCCGCGCCGGTGACCACGCGGCGGCGCACCGCGCCGACCGGCTGGCCTTCCGGCTCGCCGCGCAACGACACGACCGGCTCCGCGACGTCTACATCGACGGCATCGCCGCCCGCATCGACCACGAGGAGATGCGTCGCGAGGCGGCCCGGTTCGAGGGCGAGGCGCTGACCGATCCGCTGACCGGGCTGCCGAACCGGCGCCGTCTGGAGCGGTACATCGCCGCGGTGGTCGCCCGGGGCGAACGGGTGGTGATCGGCGTCTGCGACCTGGACGGCTTCAAGGCGGTCAACACCCGGCACGGCCACCACTCGGGCGACCTGGTCCTCCAGCGCGTCGCCGGGGTGATCAACCGGGTGATGCGCCGGGGCGACTTCGTGGCCCGCTACGGCGGCGACGAGTTCGTCGTGGTGCTGGCCGGTGCCGGGATGTCCGAGGCCGCCGAGGTCGCGCGCCGGATCGACGCCGCGATCCGGACCGAGGACTGGGAGTCGCTGGTGCCCGGCACGCCGGTCGGCGTCAGCATCGGCTTCGCCGAGGTGGGCGCCGCCGGGCCGGGACAACGCGACGCGCTCGGCGCCGCGTTCGAGGCCGCCGACCGCGAGATGTTGCAGGCCAAGGTCCGGCCGCGCAGCGCCTGAGCGGCGTCAGCGGCGGGTCAGCTCCGGGTCGCCGGCCAGGCGGGCGGCCCGGTCCGCCTCACTGAGCGCGTCGAGCACGCCGTCCAGGTCGCCGGCCAGGGCCAAATCCAGGTTGTACGCGGTGTAGCCGATCCGGTGGTCGGTGATCCGGTTCTGCGGGAAGTTGTAGGTGCGGATCCGCTCCGAGCGGTCCACCGTACGGACCTGCGCCTTGCGGGCGTCCGATGCGGCGGCGTCGGCCTGCTCCTGGGCGGCGGCGAGCAGCCGGGCGCGCAGGATCCGCAGGGCCTGCTCCCGGTTCTGCAACTGGGACTTCTCGTTCTGGCAGGAGACCACGATGCCGGTCGGCAGGTGGGTGATCCGCACCGCCGAGTCCGTGGTGTTGACCGACTGTCCACCGGGACCGGACGACCGGAACACGTCGATCCGCAGCTCGTTCGGGTCGATGGTGACGTCGACCTCCTCGGCCTCCGGCAACACGAGGACGCCGGCCGCGCTGGTGTGGATCCGCCCCTGCGACTCGGTCACCGGCACCCGCTGCACCCGGTGCACGCCGCCCTCCCACTTGAGCCGGGACCAGACGCCGTTGCCCCCGTCGGGTACGCCCTTGGTCTTGATCGCCAGCGAGACGTCCTTGACCCCACCGAGGTCGGAGTCCTGGGCGTCGATCACCTCGGTGAGCCAGCCCCGCCGCTCCGCGTACCGGGTGTACATCCGCAGCAGGTCACCGGCGAACAGCGCCGACTCCTCGCCGCCCTCACCGGCCTTGATCTCGACGATGACGTCCTTGGCGTCGTGCGGGTCGCGCGGGATGAGCAGCTCGGCCAGGCGTTCCTCCAGGGCCGGCAGCGTCGACGCGATCGTCTCCGCCTCGGCCGCGAACGACGCGTCCTCGGCGGCCAACTCCCGTGCCGCGACCAGGTCGGCCCGGGCCTGCGCCAACTCCCCGGCGGCCTTGTGCAGCGGCACCAGTTCGGCGTACCGGCGGCCGACCCGACGGGCGGTGCCCTGGTCGGCGTGGATGGCGGGGTCGGCCAGGCGCTTCTCCAACTCGGCGTACTCGTCGAGGAGGGCGGCCAGGCGCTCGCTGCTCATGCTGCGGATCGCTCCTTGGACGGCGGGGAGACCGGACGACAGACGGACGACGCCCGCGTCCGGGAGAAACCGGACGCGGGCGTCGGACCAGGAGCTACTTGGCCTTCTTGGCCTGAACCTTGGCGTACTTCTGCTGGAACTTCGCGACCCGGCCCGCGGTGTCCAGGACACGCTGCTTGCCCGTGTAGAACGGGTGGCAGGCGCTGCACGTCTCGACGTGGATCGCGCCGCCCTTCGCGGTGCTGCGGGTGGTGAAGGTGTTGCCGCAGGAGCAGGTGACGTTCGTGGTCACGTACTCCGGGTGGATGTTGGACTTCATCTCGCCTCGGTCCTCTCGTCGTGGTCGCCGGGTCGCCCTCGCGCGCCAGTACGCGCGAACGGGGCGTGAACCGGAACCGGTGGCCGATTGACCAGTCTGCCATGGGGCCCAGCAGACCCGCGAAGCGGGCCGTACCGGCTGATCGACCAGGTCAACGCCGGACCCGTCCTCGGCATTCCCCGCGCGGGCTCGCGCATTCCGACCTGCCGGAGGCGGTACGCGAGAGGTCGATGGGGCCGCCGTGGCGCAGGAGAGAACCCCGGCGGGTACGTCGAAGGGGCGCGACCGTGTCGGCCGCGCCCCTTCGACGAGTGTCACCCGGTGGAGGTCACTCCCCCGGCGTCGACTTGGCGATCTGCATCAGGAACTCGATGTTGGTGCGGGACTGCTTGAGCCGGTCCAGCAGGAGGTCGAGCGCCGCCTGCGAGTCCAGCGAGTGCAGCACCTTGCGGAGCTTGTGCACGATGGCCAGCTCCTCCGGCGCGAGCAGGATCTCCTCCTTGCGCGTACCGGACGGGTGGATGTCGATGGCCGGGAAGGTCCGCTTGTCGGCGATCTTCCGGTCCAGCTTCAGCTCCGCGTTGCCGGTGCCCTTGAACTCCTCGAAGATGACCGTGTCCGCCATCGAACCGGTCTCCACCAGCGCGGTGGCGAGGATGGTCAGCGAGCCGCCGTTCTCGATGTTCCGGGCCGCGCCGAGGAACCGCTTCGGCGGGTACAGCGCGGTGGAGTCGATACCACCCGACATGATCCGGCCGCTGGCCGGCGCCGCCAGGTTGTACGACCGGCCGAGCCGGGTCACCGAGTCGAGCAGGACGACCACGTCGTGACCCAGCTCGACCAGGCGCTTGGCCCGCTCGATCGCCAGTTCGGCGACGGTGGTGTGGTCCTGCGGCGGACGGTCGAACGTGGCCGCGATGACCTCGCCCTTCACCGACCGCTGCATGTCGGTGACCTCTTCGGGTCGCTCGTCCACCAGCACCACCATCAGGTGGCACTCCGGGTTGTTGTGCGTGATGGCGTTCGCGATCGCCTGGAGCACCATCGTCTTACCCGCCTTCGGCGGCGAGACGATCAGTGCCCGCTGGCCCTTGCCGATCGGCATGACCAGGTCTATCACCCGGGTGGTGAGGATGTGCGGCTCGGTCTCCAGCCGCAGCCGCTCCTGCGGGTACAGCGGGGTGAGCTTGTAGAACTCCGGCCGACGCTTGGCCTCGTCCGGCTCCATCCCGTTGATGGTGTCCAGCCGGACCAGCGGGTTGTACTTGTCCCGCCGCTGCTCGCCGTCGCGTGCCGCGCGGACCGCGCCGGTGATCGCGTCACCACGCCGCAGTCCGTACTTCTTGATCTGGGACATCGAGACGTACACGTCGTTGGCACCGGCCAGGTAGCCGGTGGTCCGGACGAAGGCGTAGTTGTCGAGCACGTCGACGATGCCGGCCACCGGGACGAGTACGTCGTCCTCGCTGACCTGCGGCTCACGACCGCTGTCGGTGCCGCCGCCCTCGTTACGGTCGCCACGACCGCGTCGGCGGTCCCGGAAGCGGCTGCGCCGGCTACGCCGACCGCCGCCCTCGTCGTCGTCACCGTCGTTGTCCCGATCGACCCGCTGCCCGCGCTCGCCCCGGTCACCCCGGTCACCCCGGTCGTTGCGGTCACTGCGGTCGTTGCGGTCACCCCGGTCACTGCGGTCGTTGCGCTCGCCGCGGTCACCCCGCTCGGTGCGCTCGCCCCGCTCGGTGCGGTCAGTGCGCTCGCCCCGCTCGGTGCGCTCGCCACGGTCGCCCCGCTCCGCACGCTCGGCGCGGTCAGTGCCACGCTCGGCGCGGTCGGTCTTCTCCGCGCGGTCGGTGCCGCGCTCGGTGCGCTCGCCCCGCTCCGCACGGTCGCCACGCTCGGCGCGGTCGCTCCGCTCCGCACGCTCGGCGCCGCGC
>NZ_SISL01000005.1:0-57631 GCF_004307965.1 Verrucosispora sp. SN26_14.1
CGCCGCGCAGCCGCCCCCGCCAGTCCCGGCCGGCCAGCTCGGGCAGGTCCGCACCGCGGATGCCGGCCAACGTGCACGCCTCGGGATCCCAGTCCAGCGTGCCCAGGTCCAGCAACCCGGTGCCGGAGGCCTGCGACATCGACATCGGCGCGTCGGTGAGCAGCCGTCCCAGCGCGTACTCCACCAGTCCGGTGAAACGCCTGACCCGGGTGCCGGCCTGCTCGCGCAGCCACGGCAGCCGCACCGACCAGTAGCAGCGGTGCCACCAGGTGCCGGTGCGCTGGTGGTAGTCGACCGCGTCGACCGGCCCGTGCAGCGCCGGCGACGGCTCGGGGCGGGTGTCGAGCCAGGTGAGCACCGGGCCGAGTGGTTCGTCGTCGACGCCCAGCGGCAGCACCGAGTGCCACTGGGCGCTGACCGCGATCAGGTCCACCTCGCGCAGGTGACCGTGCTGGTGCAGCTCGTCGAGGCACTCGATGAGGCAGGCCAGGTACTGCCGAGGGTCCAGGGTGCCGGCGCCGTCACCGTCGACGGTGAGCACGGTCTTACGCCGCGCCAACGCCCCCGGCAGGGGACGGATGTCGGCGTCCATCACGAGCCCCCGCACCGAGGAGGTTCCCAGGTCCAGCGCGAGAATGTTCATCGCGGTCAACGTACCCGTTGCCGTCGGCGCCGCGCGTCACCGCCCACGCCAGTCCGCCGAACGGCTTCCCCCCGATCCGCGCCCCGCGTAGGGTGTGCCCATGCCTACGCGCCTGTCCTGCTGGTGGCCCGCCGACCCGGCGGCCCCCCTGCACGCGTAGTCACCCACGCGGCCGCCCGACGAGGCGGCCGCCGGTCATGGTTTCCGGCCCGTGGGCCGCCGCAACGGCGGCTCCCGGACCCAGGAGAGACCGATGAACCCACTGACCGACCTGCTCGCCGCGCTCCCCGACGGCACCGACCCGGGCCCGTTCGCCCTGGTACGCCGCGCCGACGCCCCCCACCTCGACCTGTTCACCGGCACGGTGGACACCGCCGCGCGACTGGCCGACCTGCCGCTGCCCACCGACATGCCCGGCCCGGCCACGCTGGCGCTGGTGCCGTTCCGACAGATCACCGAGCGTGGTTTCGCCTGCGTGGACGACGGCGTGCCGTTGGAGTTCCTGCGGATCGGGCAGCACGTACGGGTACCGCTGGCCGACGCCCTCGACGCGTTACCCGAGGGCCCGGTCCGCACCACCGGCGCCGCCTTCGACGTCCCCGACGACGCCTACGCCGCCGTCGTCGCCCGGGTGCTGGCCGAGGAGATCGGACGCGGCGAGGGCGCCAACTTCGTCATCCACCGCACGCTGCACGCCCAGGTGCAGGGCGCGCCGGTGACCGCCGCGCTGGCCGCCCTCCGGTCGCTGCTGCACCGCGAACGCGGCGCGTACTGGACGTTCGTGGTGCACACCGGCACCCGCACGCTGGTCGGCGCCAGCCCGGAACGACACGTCAGCGTCGACGACGGACTCGTCATGATGAACCCGATCAGCGGCACCTTCCGACACACCGGCGCCACCGCCGACCGGGCCGCCCTGCTGCGCTTCCTCGCCGACACCAAGGAGACCGAGGAGCTGTACATGGTCCTCGACGAGGAACTGAAGATGATGGCCACGGTGGCCGAACACGGCGGTCAGGTGGTCGGGCCCTACCTCAAGGAGATGTCGCACCTGGCACACACCGAGTACCTGCTGGCCGGACACGGCAGCCGGGACGTCCGCGAGGTGCTGCGGGAGACGATGTTCGCCCCCACGGTGACCGGCAGCCCGATGGAGAACGCCTGCCGGGTGATCGCCCGCCACGAACGCACCGGCCGCCGCTACTACGCCGGAGTCCTGGCGCTGCTCGGTCACGACGACAACGGCCGGCAGACCCTCGACGCCCCGATCCTGATCCGCACCGCCGAACTCTCCCCCACCGGTGAGCTGCGGGTCCCGGTCGGGGCGACCCTGGTCCGGCACTCCACACCCGCCGCCGAGGTCGCCGAGACCCACGCCAAGGCCGCCGGGGTGCTCGCCGCCCTCGGCCTGGGACCGCAGGCACCGCAGGCCGGACCGCAGCCACCCCGCCGCCTGGCCGACGATCCCGAGGTACGCGCCGCGCTGGCCGCCCGCAACGCCCCGCTGGCCCGCTTCTGGCTCGACCAGCGCCCGACCGGCGCACTGGCCCTACCCGCCCTGGCCGGACGCCGCGCCCTCGTCGTCGACGGCGAGGACACCTTCACCGGCATGCTCGCCCACCAGCTCGGCGCCCTCGGCCTGACGGTGACCGTCCGACCGTGGCACGCCACCGGGCCGGTCCGCGCCGACGACCTGGTCGTCGTCGGCCCCGGCCCCGGCGACACCACCGGCGACACCGCGAAGATGCACCGGCTACGTGACCTGCTCACCGAACTACTCGACGCCGGACACCCCACCCTCGCGGTCTGCCTCGGCCACCAACTGCTCGCCGGCCTGCTCGGACTGCCGGTGAGCCGCCGCGACGCGCCCTACCAGGGCCTGCAACGCACCGTCGTGCTCTCCGGCACGCCCCGCCGGGTCGGCTTCTACGCCACCTTCACCGCCCACGCCGACACCGACCGCCTCGACAGCCGCCACGGCCCGGTCGAGGTGACCCGCGACGAGGTCGACGGCGCCGTGCACGCGCTGCGCGGCCGGGGCTTCGCCGGGGTGCAGTTCCATCCCGAATCGGTGCTCAGCCCGGACGGGGTCGCGGTGCTGGCCGAGCTGCTGGCGCAGCTACTGCCGGCACCGGCCGGCGAGTTGTCCACCACCGGGCAGGCATAGCCGGCCCGATCCGGGGTAGCGCTGTTCACGGCCGACGGTCCGGGCGGGTATGAGAGCCCCTGCCCGGACCGCCGGTCCCTGACTCAGCCGGCCAGGCCCTGCTTCAGCGCCGCACCGATGCGCACCGCCCGCTTGGCCGTCAACGCCGTCGCCTCCAACGCCACATGATCCGGCGCGGTCTCACCGTTGTTGCTGGTGTGCGACGCGCCGTACGGGTTGCCGGAGACGAACTGGCTCGGCTCGGTATAGCCGGGCGCGACCACGATCCCACCCCAGTGGTAGAAGACGTGGAACAGCGACAGCAGCGTCGACTCCTGCCCACCGTGATGTGTGGCTGTCGAGGTGAACGCCGAGTACACCTTGTCGGCCAGCGCGCCCTGCGCCCACAGCGGTCCGGTGGTGTCGATGAACTGCTTGAGCTGCGCGGCGACCAGACCGTACCGGGTCGGCGAACCGAAGATCACCACATCGGCCCAGCTCAGGTCGTCCGGCTGCGCCTCCTCGACGTCCTGGGTCTCCAGCCGGTGCGCCTCCCAGCCCGAGTTCGACCGGATCGCCTCCTCCGGGGCCAACTCGCGCACCTTGCGCAACCGGACTTCCGCACCGGCCTGCTCGGCGGCCTCCCGGGCCGACTGCGCCATCTGGTACGTGATGCCGGTCGCGCTGTAGTAGATCACCGCCACCTTGACCTGTGCCGCCATCGCCTGCGTCCTTCCTGCCGTGATCGTCGGTAAGCTTCCGCGACTACCCGATGCTTGCGGCAACAAACATTCGTCGGATTCGACCGCCCCCCCGGTCGACGCCCTGTCCACCGGTCGACGGACACCACGGTTCCGTCCACCGGTCGTCCCGCGACACTCCCACGTCGACCGACGATCAGGACATGACCGACTCCCCCGTCATCCGCGTCCGCGGACTACGCAAGACCTACGGCGACACCACCGCCGTGGCCGGCGTCGACCTGGACGTCGCGACCGGCGAGGTGGTGGCCCTGCTCGGACCCAACGGCGCCGGCAAGACCAGCACCATCGACATCCTCCAGGGCCACCGCGACCGCGACGCCGGTGACGTGCAGGTACTCGGCCGCGACCCGGCCCACGTCGACCTCGACTGGCGCGCCGGCATCGGCGTCGTCGCCCAGCACAGCGACGACCTGACCGAACTGACCATCGCCGAGGCGGTCCGCCACTTCGCCCGCTACTACCCCGCACCCCGCGACCCCGCCGACGTCCTCACCCTGGTCGGTCTCACCGACAAGACCGGCGCCCGGGTCCGTACCCTCTCCGGCGGCCAACGCCGCCGCCTGGACGTCGCACTCGGCGTGGTCGGCCGCCCCCGGCTGCTCTTCCTCGACGAACCGACCACCGGCTTCGACCCGCAGGCGCGCCGCCAGTTCTGGACGCTGATCCGCCGACTCGCCGGCGAGGAGACCACCATCCTGTTCAGCACCCACTACCTCGACGAGGCCGAGGCACTGGCCGACCGCGTCGCGGTCATCGTCGGCGGCCGGATCGTCGCCGACGGTGCCCCGGCCACCCTCGGCGGACGCGCCACCGCCCGCACCGTGGTCCGGTGGGCCCACGGCCGGCAGGAGACCGACGACCCGGCCGCCCTCGTCGCCGAGCTGACCCGCCGCCACGGCGGCACCGTGCCCGGCCTGACCGTCAGCCGCCCCAGCCTCGAAGACGTCTACCTGGACCTGATCGGAGCGACCCCGTGACCGCCACCGCCCACCGCGCCGCCACCCGCCGCCCCAGCGCCCTGCGGCTCGGGCTGCACCGCGCCGGCATCGAACTGCGGTGCTTCTTCCGGGAACGCGACGCCGTGGTGTTCACCTTCGCCATGCCGGCGGTCATCCTCGCCCTGCTCGGCGCGATCTTCGACGGCGTCTACGAGGGCAGCGACGTCACCTCGGCCCAGTACCTCGCCCCCAGCATGATCGCCGCCGGCATCGCCTCCACCACCTTCGTCAACCTGGGCACCGGCATCGCCGCCGACCGCGACGACGGCACCCTGCGCCGACTGCGCGGCGTCCCGATGCCCCCCTCGGCGTACATCGTCGGCAAGACCCTGATGGCCCTGGTGGTCAGCATCGGCGAGACGATCCTGCTGCTGGCCATCGCGGTACTCGCCTTCGACCTGCGGCTGCCCACCGACCCCGCCCGCTGGCTCACCTTCGGCTGGGTGTTCCTGCTCGGCGCCACCGCCTGCGCCCTGCTCGGCATCGCCGCCAGCAGCCTGGCCCGCTCGGCCCGCAGCGCCGGGGCCGTGATGAACCTGCCCTACCTCGTGCTGGCCTTCATCTCCGGCGTCTTCTACACCCCCGTCGGGCACCTACCCGAACCGCTGGTCACGATCGGCTCGCTGTTCCCGCTCAAATGGATGGCCCAGGGCTTCCGCTCGGTGTTCCTGCCCGACACCATCCTCCCGCAGGAGGTCGTACCCTCCTGGGAGCACGGTCGGATCGCGCTCGTGCTCGCCGCGTGGTGCATCGGAGGAATGGTGCTGTGCCTGACCACCTTCCGCTGGCGAGGTCGACGCACCCGATGACTCCACCGACCGACACGTGGAGCGCACGCTTCCGGCTCTGGGACGGCTACTTCGCCCTGGCCGCCGTCGGCGTCGCCGTGGCCGTGGCCGCCGACGGCAGCCGTACGCCCGCCGCCCGCCTCGGCTGCCTCGCGCTGTTCCTCGCCCTGACCGGCTGGTACCTCGGCGTCGGCCGCCGACTGATGCGCGACTCCGTCGAGGACTGGCACGGCTACCTCTACCTCACCGGGGTGATCCTGCTCTACGTGCCGGCGGTCCTGCTCAGCGGCACCGCCTCGTTCCTACTGTTCGTGCTCAACCCGCAGATGTTCATGGTGCTGCCCGCCATACCAGCGGTCGGCGCGGTGCTGCTGCTCAACTCCGTGCACGTGATCGTCCTGGCCGTCCGGCTGCCCGACCTGGGCGAGGTGGTCGCGCCGCTGCTGATCGCCCTGATGACCGTCCTCGTGGTCAGCGTGCTGGGCGTCTGGGCCCAACACACCGTCGCCGAGAGCGGCCGACGCGCCGAGCTGATCGCCCAACTGGAACAGACCCGGGCCGAACTGGCCGAGGTGTCCCACCGCGCCGGGGTGGCCGCCGAACGGCAACGACTCGCCGCCGACATCCACGACACCGTGGCCCAGGGCCTGTCCAGCGTGGTGATGCTGGTCCAGGCCGCCGAGGCCGACCTGGACCGCGACCCGGACCAGGCCCGCCGCCACCTGGACCTGGCCCGGCAGACCGCCCGGGAGAACCTGCTCGACGTACGCACCCTGGTCGCCGCACTCACCCCGACGCAGATCGACGGCTCCCCGCTGGAACAGGCACTGGACCGGCTGGCCGAGCGCTTCACCCGGGAGACCGGGGTGCCGGTCACCTGCACCGCCGACCTGACCGCCGGCCCGGCACCGGGCACCGCCGTGGAGGTGGTGCTGCTACGCGCGGCACAGGAGGCACTGACCAACGTCCGGCGGCACGCCGACGCCACCGCCGTGGCCGTCCTGCTGCACGGCGACGACGACCGGGTCACGCTGGAGATCGGCGACGACGGCGCCGGATTCGACCCCGCCGGGGCGTACCCGGACGGCGACGGCGGCTACGGGCTGGCCGGGCTGCGCACCCGCGTCGAACAGGTCAACGGCAGCGTCCTCGTACGCTCGGCCCCCGGCGAGGGGACCACGATCCGGGTGGAGGTGCCGTACCAATGATCACCGTGCTGCTGGTCGACGACCACCCGGTGGTCCGCGCCGGAGTCGCCGGCATGCTCGCCGGCACCGACGACATCACCGTCGTCGGCGAGGCCGCCGACGCCGCAGAGGCACTCACGGCCGTCCACGCCCACCACCCCGACGTGGTCCTGATGGACCTGCGGATGCCCGGCGACGACGGCGCCACCGCCACCGGCCGCATCCTCACCGCTCGACCACAGACCCGGGTGGTGGTGCTGACCACCTACGAGACCGACACCGACATCCTGCGGGCCGTCGAGGCCGGCGCCGCCGGCTACCTGCTCAAGGACACCTCCCGCGCCGACCTGATCACCGCGATCCGCACCGCCGCACGCGGCGGCACCGTCCTCGCCCCCTCGGTGGCGACCCGACTGCTGCACCAGGTACGCCGACCCACCGCCCGCGACACCCTGTCACCCCGCGAGGTGCAGGTGCTGCGGCTGGTCGCCCGAGGGCTGTCCAACGCCGAGATCGGCCGGGAACTGCACATCGGCGAGGCGACCGTGAAGACCCACCTGCTGCGGACCTTCAACAAACTCGACGTCTCCGACCGCACCGCCGCCGTCACCACCGCCATGGCCGCCGGCCTGCTCTGACACCGCCCCCGACGACCGGCCCGACAATCCGGCTGGCATGCTCGCGAGCATGCAGATCAGGACCGCGACCGCCGGGGACTGGCCCGGCATCTGGCCCTTCCTGCGCGAGATCGTCTCCGCCGGGGACACCTACACCTGGCCCCGCGACGTCGACGAGACCCGCGCCCGCGACATGTGGCTGGTCCCCCCACCCGGACGCACCGTCGTCGCCGTCGACGACGACGGCACCGTGCTCGCCTCGGCGAAACTGACCCCCAACCAGCTCGGCCCCGGCGACCACGTGGCCAACGCCAGCTTCATGGTCGCCCCGGCCGCCGCCGGACGCGGAATCGGCCGGGCCCTCGGCACGTACGTGCTGGACCTGGCCCGCACCGACGGCTACCGGGCGATGCAGTTCAACGCCGTGGTCGCCACCAACACCCGCGCCGTGGCGCTGTGGCGCTCACTCGGCTTCGACGTGGTCGGCCGCATCCCCGACGGCTTCCGTCACCCCACCCAGGGCCCCGTCGACCTGCTCGTCATGTACCAGCGCCTCTGAGCCGCCCGGCGCGTCCCCGGCCACGCCGGATAACCTGGGCCGGTGATGCTGCCCCTGCCCACCGGCGACTTCCAGGCGTACCTGTTCGACTGCGACGGCACCATCGTCGACTCGATGCCGCTGCACTACACCGCCTGGCGGCAGGCCCTCGACGAGTGGGAGTGCGCCTTCCCCGAGGACCTCTTCTATGCCTGGGCCGGCCGACCGACGCTCGACATCGTCGACGCCCTCAATGAGCAGCAACGCCTGAACATGCCGGTGGAGACCGTGGTCGCCCGCCGCGAGGAGCACTACCAGCGGCTGCTGCCCACCGCCGCCGGCATCCCCGGGGTGCTGCACCACATCCAGGACGCACACGGACGCATCCCCTTCGCCGTGGTCTCCGGCAGCACCCGCGAAGCCGTCACCGCCTCCCTCGACGCCCTCGGCATCCTCGACCGGTTCGACGTGCTGGTCTGCGCCGGCGACTACACCCGCCCCAAACCCGACCCGGAGCCGTTCCTGCGCGCCGCCGAGCTGCTCGGCGTACCGCCGCACGCCTGCCTGGTCTTCGAGGACGCCGACCTGGGCATCGAGGCCGCCGTCGCCGCCGGCATGGCAGCGGTCCGCGTGCCCCAGCCCCGCCAGGGCAGCTGACCCGCCGGAAAGCACCCGACTGTCGGTGCACGGGCCTAAGCTGCCCTCGACCGACGACGGAAGGCGGCGCAAGTGGCACCTCGCGGCACGACGCTGACCGGCACCGACGCGCTCGCCCTGCGGATGACCAGCCTCCTGCTGAGCCCCACCCCCGCCACCACCGGGCAGACCGTGGCCGAGGTCGTCGAGTGGTTCGGTGCCATGCAGGCCCAGGAGATCAACAGCGGCCTGTGGTCACTGGGCGTACGGTTACCCGGCGCCACCCAGACCGACGTGCACGCCGCGCTGGAACGCCGGGAGGCCCTGCGGACCTGGCCGATGCGCGGCACCATCCACCTCGTCCCCGCCCGCGACGCCCGCTGGATGCTGGAGCTGACCGGCGTACGCGCCCTGGCCGGCGCGGCAGCGCGCCGCGAGTTCCTCGGCCTGACCGAAGCAGAGGCGGACCGCGCCGCCGACGTGCTCGGCACCGCCCTGGCCGGCGGCGGCCGACTGACCCGCACCGACTGCGTGGCCGCGCTGGTCGCCGCCGGCATCGACGGCGCCGGCCAGCGCGGATACCACCTCCTCTGGTACGCCAGCCAGCGCGGCGTCACCTGCATCGCCCCCAATCTCGGCACCGAGCAGACCTTCGCACTGCTCGACGAGTGGGCGCCCGGCCAACACCGACCCGACCGGGACGAGGCGCTGGCCGCCCTGGCGCTGCGCTACTTCCGCAGCCACGGCCCCACCACCCGACAGGACTTCGCCGGCTGGACCGGCCTGACCGCCACCGACGCGAAACGCGCCATCGCCGCCGCCGGCGACGCCCTGACCACCGTCCAGGTCGACGGCACCGAAGCGATCCTGCCGCCCGCCCTGCTCGACGCACCCCGCACACCCACACCCGACGTGCTGACCCTGCCCGGCTTCGACGAATACCTGCTCGGCTTCAAGGACCGCACGCTGATGCTCGACCCCGCCCACAAGCAGGCCATCATCCCCGGCGGCAACGGCGTCTTCCAGGCCACCGTCGTCATCGGTGGCCGGGTCGTCGGCACCTGGAAACGCACCCTGGCCAAGACCCGGGTCACGCTGGCCGTGAAACCCCTGGTCCCGCTCGACCCGGCACAGCGCACACAGGTCGAGCAGGCCCTGCACCGCTACGCCGACTTCCTCGCCCTCCCACCCCGCGTCACCTGGCCCGACTAGCCTTCCCCGCCGCCTCGTCGTCCCACCGCACCCGGCCGGGGGCCAGGCCCTCTTCCGACCGGCGGAGGTGAGGAAACAGCCCTCAGGCGCGGGCGATGTCTCGGCAGGCGGTGGCGATCAGCAGGCCCAGGCCGACGGCCATCAGCGGCAACCCCAACCCGAAGGGCAGTTCCGAGACGGAGTTCAGGTTGCCGCCTCGCCCGATGTTCCCGAAGCTGGCCGCCACCACCGCCAAGACCATCACCAGGGTGCCGATCCCGGCAGCCAACGCGGCCATCGCCGCCTCGACGACGGTCCGGGCCCAGAGACTGGTCACGACCGCCACCAGCAGGAAGGCGAACGTCCAGAGCGTCCACCCTCCACCGCTGCTGAGGCTGGCGTACTCCCAACCGGAGTACCACCACAGGTGCCGTGGCGACTGCCGGAACCACGGGAGCAGATACCCGAAGAGGATGAGCATCGTCGCGAGGAGCATCACGCCGTCGAAACCGGCGAGCCTGCTGCGCCCGTCGGCACCCTTGTCCTGAGTCACCTTCGGGATGCTAGCCACACCACGCCAAGGACTCGACGGTCAGAGCAACGAGTCGTCGTAGGCGGCAGTCAGCGCACCACCGGCATCGCCGGTATTCACCACACCGGCCGGCTCGATCAGGATCGCGTGCACCTCCCCGTCGGCGACCGGGCAGTGCTCGACGCCACGAGGCACGACGAACAGCTGCCCCGGACGCAGGAGCACGTCACCGTCGCGCAGCTGGATGGTCAGCTCCCCGCTCACCACGAGAAACAGCTCGTCGGTGTCCTCGTGGGTGTGCCAGACGAACTCCCCGCGCACCTTGACGACCTTGACCTCGTAGTCGTTGAGCCGGGCCACCACCTTCGGTGACCAGTGCTCGGAGAAGCGGGACAACCTGTCAGCGATGTCGACAGCCTCATGCGCCACGCCCACCATCCTGACATGGTCGGTCAGCTCGGGTCGGGTGCGTAGAACGTCGTGGTGGCCTGCACCGCGGCGGCGACGTGCTCCGGTTCGCCACCGGCGGCCAGGTGAGCCTCGCCCCAGGCCGCGGCGCTGCGCCGGATGAACTCGCGCCCTTCGGGTGACGTGTGAACCTCCGCATAGTCGACGCTCTCGCCACCGGTCAACATCCGGGCAAGGGCGAGGAGAGCCAGGTCCCACCCCACGCCACCGGCACCGGGGCCGTAGGTCGGGAAGAGGGGTTCCGCGACGACCGCTGCGTGGACCAGCACGAATTCGGTGTCGCCGGACGGGCCCGGGGCCAGGCGTACCTCCACCTCACTCGTGCCGGGCCAGGCGTCCGCGTCCGGCCCGTAGAGCCAGGACACCCTGAGCAGACGCGGCGGCTCGCACCGCAGGATCTCGCCGTGCTCACCCCCGTCGAACTCGTATCTCCCGCCGAGCCGCAGATCCCCGGTGACCGGCTTCAACCAACGGTGCAGCCGCTCGGGGCTGGTGATGGCGTCCCAGACGTCGTCGACCTGCGCCGCGTATCGCCGTCGGAGCTCGACGGTGTACGCCTCACCTGCGGGCAGGCTGCCCTTGCCCATGGTCCGCCGCGCGGCGGCCAGTTCATCCAGTACGTCTTTCATGTTCCGTTCCTCTCGCTGCTGAGTCTGCCTCGTCCGCACCGACGTCGGACTCGGCCCGCCGGGAGGTCTGCCCGCCAGCCGAGGTCCGAGCTGCCCGCCGGCCCCGGGCCAGCTCGGTTTCCAGCGCGTCGAGCCGCTGCTCCCACAACCGGCGAAACCGGCCCAACCACGCGTCGACTTCGCTCAACGGCGCCGGCTCGACGGCGTAGAACCGGCGAGCGCCCACAGCTCGCACCGACGCGAACCCGCTCTCCCGCAACACGCGCAGATGCTGTGAGACACCCGGCTGGGAGAGCCCGAACTCGGCCCGGATCACGTCCGTGACCGCGCCGGAGGTCTGCTCGCCGTCGGCGAGCAGCTCCAGAATGCGCCGGCGTACCGGGTCGCCGAGGATGTCGAAGGCGTGCACGACCACAGACCGTACCGGCCTTCGCTTATATAAGCCAGAGCAGGCATCCTGCCGAAGGCTGCGGCTCAGCGCTGGGCGAGGAACACGGCCCCCGGACTCCACGTGTACGCGGCAAGGCGTCCTCGTACTCGACGGCACCGTCCGGCCCCGACACGATGACCGGTGTCAGTGCGAGAACGGCTCCAGGCACCCGAACTCGGCAGCCGCGCCGGTGACCTCGACCATGACCCGCTCGGCCCGTACGTCCCCGATCACACAGCCCACCTCCGCGAAGCGAACCGCGTACACCGCGCCCGGCGGGGGTGCGTCCTGCCCGATCGGCGCTCGCATGCCGGTGACCTCGATGGCCTCTGCCTTGATTCCCAGGTCGAGCAGCGCCCGCTGGGTGGACGCCGGCGCGTAGTCCCCCGCCGCGCGTAGTGCCTCAAGCTTGGGCCGGATCCGCGCGGCGAGTTTCTCCCCCGCGCGCTGGTCCGCCTCGGAGAGTTCGTGCCGGCGCTTCCAGCGGTTGTTGTCGCCGTGGCGAGGAGGTGCGTCTGCCCGCGGACCGGTCGGCTCCGGCACCACAGCAGCCGACGCCGTCGCACTCGGGGGTGTCGCCTGCACGTCGCCGGCTCGGGTGCCCGGGGCCGCGCAGCCGAGCGGGAGCAGGGCGAGCGAGGTAGCAGCCGCCAACCAACTGATCTTCGCTGTCCGCATCAATGACCCCCGTCTATCAGCCTCAGCGGAGGCGATTGTAGGGGGCACTGTCATTCGTCGGCGTCCGCCGCCCTGCGACGAGAGCACCACGGCACCTGGAGGCGTGGCGACAGTGCGTCGCTGGCCCTCGCCCAGGGCCTGATGCTGGTGACGAAGTGTACGCCGCATGAGCGGCGTCGCTTCCCGGTCCACGCTGCCACGCCGGGCGCAGGCCGTGAATCGCGCTCGAACGACGATCCGCATCCTCGGCGAGCACTCGATCGCCACCCAGGATGAAGGACATCTGATGGATAGTGGGCGCGGTCCCGTGCGTCTGTGGTGGTGAATGAGGCGTACCGAACGGAGCTGAACGGTTGGACGACAAGGCGAGAGCCAAGTTCGGCGAGTTCGCGCAGAGCCGGACCGCCGCCCTGATCAGGACGGCCTACCTGCTCACCGGCGACCAGCATGCCGCCGAGGACCTGGTGCAGTCGGCGTTGACCAAGGCGTACGTCAAATGGCCGACGATCCGGCACGAGGACCCCGAGGGGTACGTGCGCGCGGTGATGTACCGCGAGCGGGTCAGTTGGTGGCGACGCCGGGGACGATTACGGGAGACGCTGGTCGGCTCGCCGGTCGAACGGGAACACCCGGACGACAGCGGCCACGCCGACCTGCGGCTGGCCATGCGGGCAGCCCTGCTGCGCCTTCCCGTGGCACAGCGCGCGGTGCTGGTCCTGCGGTACTACGAGGACCTGCCCGAACAACAGGTAGCCGAGGTGCTCGGCTGCTCGGTCGGGACCGTCCGCAGCCGGACCCACCGGGCGGTCAGCCGACTGCGTGAGGTACTACCCGGTGCCGAACTCGTGCTGGAGCTGAAGCGATGAACACCCCGATCGACGACCTCATCCGATCCACCCTCACCGACATCGCCAAGGAGGCAGTCCCCATGGATCTGGCAGATTCCGCCGTCGCTCGGGCGCGCAGGCGTCGTACCCTCACCGTCTCGGTCGGGGTGGCGGGCGTCGCCGCCGCCCTCATGGTCGGCACGCCGCTGGCGATGGCGGCGGTGAACCGGGATTCCCCGCCGCCGTCCGCCCCCGCCGACCGGCCGTCGGTGGACCCCAGTCCCGTCCCGATCAGCTCCGTCCCCTCTCCGCCGCCGGTGGACCCCCGCCACGTCCGCATCAGCCCTGTCCCTATACCGCCGTCGGTGGACCCCAGTCCCGTCCCGATCAGCCCTGTCCCCTCCCCACCGCCGGTGGATTCCAGTCCCGTCCCGATCAGCCCTGTCCCGCATCCCCCATCGGTGGATCCGAAGGGTTCTGGCACGGGTTCCTAGCTTCAAGGCAACGGCACATCGTGCGTCGGCGATCGGTTCTGGCGTACGGACGTGGCCGACGAGCACGCGACTCTGACCCGTGCGGGCGGTCAGCCTCTTACGTGCAGGTGGAACCCCTGACTGCCCGGCACCTCCAGATCCGCTTTCAGGCGCAGTGACGGGATCTCGTAGTCGCCGTGATTCTGGCGACGGAACGCGATCGGCTCGGTCGACTCCAGCGTCAGCAACCGATCCGTCCACGCCTTCGCCACGATCTCGAAGTCGCCGCCGATCATCCGGTCGGCGCCGTGCACCACGAACGGCGGCAGCACCTGGAGGCCCGGGTAGTACAGGATCCCGTGATGGATCGGGAACAACAGATCCTCGATCGGGCCGTTGATCCCACGGTCGCTGTAGTGCGACTGCGGGCCCCCGACGGTCACCGACAGCATCGCCCGTCGACCCAGCAGTGTCCCCTCACCGAACCGCTCGCCGTAACGGGTGTCGTCGTGCACTCCGACGCCGTAGGCGAAGTGGAACGAGAAGACGCGGTCCACCCAGCCTTTGAGAATGGCCGGCATCGTGTACCACCACAACGGGAACTGGAGGATCACGGTGTCGGCCCACAGCAGCTTCTCCTGTTCGGCCCGCACGTCGGCAGTGAGCGCGTCCGCGTCGTACGCCCCACCTGAGCTGGGAATCACCCGCAGCGGCTCGGTGGCGTACCCGCCGAAGTCGGCCGCGTCGACCACCGCCTTCCAGTTCATCGCGTACAGGTCGCTCACCCGCACCTCATGCCCGGCGCCTTCCAGCGTCGACACCGCCAGGTCTTTCAGCGCACCGTTGAGCGAACGCGGTTCGGGGTGGGCGTAGACGACGAGCGTCTTCATGGTGATTCCCTTCGACGGGGCGTGCCTGCCGCCACCGATACTCGGCTGCCGACACCGCGCCGTTCAGGGCCGCGTGTTCCGTCGGACCGGACTTCCTGGTACTACCAGGGCCACCGTCAGGCGGACGGTCACGGCGATACTGGCACCATGGACGACCTCGCAGGTTTCCTGCGCACCCGGCGCTCCCGGATCGACCCGTCCGTTCTCGGCATTCCCACCGACACCCGGCGTCGCGTCGAGGGCCTGCGCCGCGAGGAGGTCGCGCACCTGGCCGGGGTCAGCGTCGACTACTACGTACGCCTGGAACAGGGTCGCGCCACCCAACCCTCGGAGCAGGTCCTGGACGCGCTGGCCCGCGTCCTCGATCTGGACGACACCGAACGCGGGCACCTCTACCGACTCGCCCGGCAGCGCCGCCGCCGCGCGCCGTCGCCCAGCGGACGGCCACGCGACGAGGTCCTGCGCGTGCTCGACCTGATCGTGGACGCACCCGCGATGATCATCGATCACCGCCTGGACGTGTCGGCCGGCAACCGCCTGGCCCGACTCCTGTACGGCCGGCAACTGCCGGGCCTGAACACGGCACGGCACATCTTCCTCGACGAAGCCGAACGCGGGCTGTACGCGGACTGGGAGACGTGCACCCTCGACGTGGTGGGGCACCTGCGTCTGGCCGTCGGCAAGTACCCGGAGGATTCTCGACTGGCCCCACTCATCGGCGAACTGGCGATGGGCAGCGAGCGCTTCCGCCGTCTCTGGGCCCGCGCCGACGTGCGGGCCCGCCGCCACGGCCGCAAGGCGTACCGGCACCCGCTGGTCGGGCTCCTGGAGCTGCACCAGGAGAACTTCGTCCTGCCGGACGACTCGGGGATGGAGTTGCTCGTGCTGTCGGCCGAGGCGGGCAGCGCCAGCGAGGACGGCCTGCGGCTGCTGGCCGCGCTCAGCAGCACCGAGGATCCGGCAGTACGGCACCCTGATCCCGGAAGCCGGTACGCGGCTGCGGAGAAGTCTGACTAGACCGGGACGAAGGTGGCGGCCAACACCCGCCAGTCGCCGCCCTCCCGCACCCACAGTCGGGTGTAGCGCAGCCGCGCGGACATCACGGCACCGCCCTGAACGGCATCCACCGCAGCGACCAAGCGAGTCACCCCGGTCCGACCGTCCTCCTGGACGTCGAGCGACTCCTCCACCAGGCTCGTGATCCGCAGCGCACCGGAGCGGTAGCTCTCCAGGTCGTCGTCCTTCGTGAAGACCGTGCCGTCCGGTCCGGCGGCCACGACCTGCGGGTGCAGTAGCGCATCGAGGGACTCGACGTCGGCGGCGCGCTGGGCGGCGTGCAGGTGTCGTTCCGCGGTGAGGAGATCCATCCACCGATCCTCCGCAGCGCAGCGCAACAGGACAAGCGGCTTCGCTCGCGGCAGAACAGCGACGTCGACCCGGCGGGACGCCCGAGTGGTTCCCGGCACGAGATCAGTCAGCCTCGCTGACCCGCCTGCGTGTGCGACAGTGATTCATGCCGTTGAGCGAGCATCACCTCAGGGCGTCGATCGCCGTGTCCGACATCCACCGGGCGGTCGCGTTCTACGAAGGCACACTGGGCCTACCGGCGTTGCAGTCGGGCCCGAGCGCCACCATCACCGACGGCAGCCGCGTCTATGGTGCCGGCGGCGTGGCGGCCCTGAACGTGTACCAGTCGGTCACGGCCGGCACGAGCACGGCGACCCTGGCGACATGGTACGTCGACGACATCGACCGGATCGTCGACGAGCTCGCCTCGTCCGGCGTCGATCTCATCCGCTATGACGGGCTCGAACATGACGCCAAGGGCATCACCGCTCGGGCCGGCGGTGGACGTATCGCGTGGTTCCAGGACCCCGACGGCAACACCTTCGCCCTCGAAGCCGACGTCTGACCGCTGGGCGGGGCACTCGTCCCGATCAGCTCGCCGCCGCGCCGCCGAGATAGCCGACGTCCGTGGCGCCTGACGCGATCTGGACGCGGTAGCCCCAGCGCCGGAGGACCTGCGCCATCTTCGCGACGCCCGCCGGGTTGGCGGAGTGCACATAGACCACGCCGATGTCGAGGGGGCGCTTCTCGAACGCGGCCCGTTCCAGGATCAACGAAGGCAAGTGGTTCGGCGGCATCTGTCTCGGCGTCGCGGCGTACGGCGAGTTCCGCGTCGACTGGGTACGCACCGTCGTGCTGCTGCTGACCCTGTTCACCGGCGGGCTACTCGCCGTGGCGTACCTGATCCTGATGCTCGTGCTCCCCGTCGTCCCGACGGTCGCCGATTATGAGCGCCAACGGGACGCCCCGCGATACCCCTGATCCTCCCGGCGCGCTGGCACACGGGACCTACCAAGCCCATGCCGCAGACCGTCGAGGCATCATGCGTGATCGGCGACGACGAAGCGCGGTGGCGCACCGACATCGGCTCCGCGTCGTAGCCCCGCCACGCCGAACGATGTGCCGCGCCACGTAAATTGATCATGGTAATGGCCGGTGTTCTGCGCGTGCTCCGAGTACTAGGGCCTGTGTCGAAGTCCTCGGTCGAGCCGAGGCGGAGTCCAGGCTGCGGTCCGGCAAGGCGGGAATTGGTCCGGATACCGGTGTTGTATCCGGACCAATTCCCAACGCGGCCGGTCGTCGCCTGGGCCCGCCGCAGGCCGGCCAGGGACTTCGACACAGGCCCTAGTCCGAGCGGTCGTCGAGAGAGGCGAGGATGAGTTCCCGTGCGGCGTGGACCGTGGATGAGCAGGTGGCCGGGTCCCGGCCGATGCGTTCCGCGCCCGCGCGCATGACGCCGGAGAGCAATTCCACCGCGAGGTGCACATCGCCGACATCGCGGAACTCGCCGCGTTCGACGCCGTCCCGGACGACGTTCTCGACCTCGACGACTATCGCGTGGAACGGGCTGTCCGGCCCCTTCGGCAGTTCGCCGAACGGCAGACCGAAACCGGGCCGGAACATGAGCTGGAGAACCGGGTCCTGGAACGCGACCAGGACCGTCTCGATGATCTCCCGCATCCGCTCCGCAGCCGGGTCTGTAGAACGTGCGGCGATCGTGGCCACCCGATCGACCGTGGGCTGACCCACCCGGTGAGTCAATGCCAGGACCAGCGCCGCCTGGTCCCGGGCGTAGTTGTACAGCGTGTTGCGTGCGAGCCCGGCACGGGTCGCGATGTGGCCCATGTTGATCGAGTCGTAGTCGCGTTCGAGCAGGAGCTGCCGCATCGCCTCGGCGAGATCGACCCAGACCATCGCGTGGTGTTCCTCGATGCTGGCTCCACGAATCCGCGGCATCCGGTCATCCTTCCCTACGGCAGTGGGTCATCCGGTGGCTGCCTTCGGGTAGTGGCGGCGCAGGTTGGCGGCGATGACGTGGTCGAGCATCCGATCGGAGAGCAGCCGGGTCAGGCTGATGACCAGGGCGGCATCACGGCCGATCGTGTAGCGGGTACGCGGCCTGCGGGCCGTCACGGCCTTCGCGATGACCTGGGCGGCGGCGTCGGCCGTCACGCCTGACGCCGTACCCGTCTCCATCAACGTGTTGATCGCCTGGATCAGGCTGCCGTACCGGGCGTCCTGCTCCGGCGTCATCTCGGCAGCCAATTCGTTCGCCGTGGCGACCCCACGGGCGGCCATCTTCGTGCGGACGCCGCCGGGCTCGACCACGACCACCGGCACGCCCAGCGGCGCGACCTCCCGCCGCAGCGAGTCGCTCACCGCTTCCAAGGCGAACTTCGCCCCGGCGTACGCCCCGTACGTCGGCATGGCGGCCTTACCGCCGATCGAGCTGATATTGACCACGCGGCCCTTGCCGCGCAACAGCGCGGGCAGGAGCGCCTGGGTGACAGCGACATGGCCGAACAGGTTGACCTCGAACACCCACCGCCACTGCGCCATCGGCAGTGCCTCGACCGGCGCGTTCACCTGGATTCCTGCGTTGTTGACGAGAGCGTGCAGCGCACGCGGATCGTGGTCGACCCGTGCGGCGAGTGCCGCCACCTGCTCGGCTCTGGTGATGTCGAGAATGACCGGTTCGATGCCGGTCGCACGGACGGCGTCGGCGTCGCGGTCGCGTCGCACACCGGCCAGCACGTGAAATCCCTGGCGGGCCAGTTCGCGGGTGGTTGCGGCACCCATGCCGGTGGAAGCACCGGTGACCACGATCAGCTTCTGCATGTCCGCACTCTGCCTTATACGACAACCTGTCGTCAAGATTGCGACAACATGTCGTAAACCTGCGGCACGCCAGACGCGCGGACCGGGCGGCCACTCACCCGCGTCGCCGTGTCATCGATCGCCGGGACTGACAGAATCGTGGTCACGGAGCCGATGCACGGGCGAGGGGAATCCATGAGCGACTGGAACGAGAAGGTCATCGCCGAGTTTCGCGCCAACGGAGGGCAGGTGGGTGGCCAGTTCGAGGGCGCGCCGCTGCTGCTGCTGCACACGGTCGGCGCCAGGAGCGGCCAGACGCGGGTGAGCCCGATGATGTACCAGCAGCTGGACGGCGGCTACGCCGTGTTCGCGTCCAAGGCCGGGGCACCCACCAACCCCGACTGGTACCACAATCTCGTCGCGCATCCGCAGATCCGGGCGGAGATCGGCACGGACACGGTCGAGCTGGTCGCCCGGGTCGCCGAGGGTGACGAGCGGGAGCGGATCTGGAGCGCGCAGAAGGCCGCCTACCCGGGCTTCGCCGACTACGAGCGCAAGACCACCCGCCAGATCCCGGTCGTCGTCCTGGAACCTGCGCCGTAGGCGGACGACACCGTCTCGTTGACCTGAACCGGGGTTGAGGTGCTTCACTGGCGGCCATGGATCTTGACGGTGTGCGCGTCGCCATCACCGGCGCAGCACGTGACACGGGTCGACTGCTCACCGAGGCGTTCGCCGCACGCGGTGCGCAGGTCTTCCTCTCGGCCCGCGACGTGGTGGCGGCGCGGCACGTCGCGGATGAGATCAACCGGCGCGGAGCGGGCCGCGCCGAGGCATTCTCCTGTGACCTCGCCGCGCCGGACTCGGTGCGGGAATTCGCGGCGGCCCTGGCCGACCGCACGAGCCACCTCGACGTGCTGGTCAACAACGGTGCCGCCTACATCCACGGTGACGACCTGGCAGACGTCGCGGACGACACGATCGAGAGCGTGATGGCTGCCGGCGGGACCGGCACCCTCCTGTTGACCAAGCACCTGCTGCCGCTGCTGCGCGCGTCGGCACGGCCGGACATCGTCAACATGATCTCCGCCTGTGGCGAGGTGGGCCACCACCGGTCGGGCGCGCATCCCGCGTTCTACGCGGCCAAGCACGCCCACGCCGGACTCGCCGAGATCCTGTCGCACCGGCTACGCCCGGAAGGGATCCGAGTTATCTCCCTGTTCCCACCGGACTTCGTCCAGGACGGGCCCCGGCGGGCGGACAGCGACCTCACCGCCCAGTCGGTCGTCGACTGCGTCCTCTTCGCGGTGGCACAACCGCGAGACTGTTTCATCCGCGAGTTCCGCTTCGAGCAGGTGAACAGCGCGCGTACCTGAACCATGCGGTACGCGGCGCGCGGCGTTCCCGGCGCGGCCACCGGTCCTCGGACCGGTCCCGCGCCGGGACACCTCACCGCCACCCGAACTCAGGGCAGCGCGATCGGCAGGGCGATGCCGTCCAGACTGTGCGGGCAGGGGCAGTCCCGCGCGGCCGGTAGCGTGGCGATCGCGTCGAGCAGGAGGCCCCGCAGCCGTTCGGTGTTCTCGCCGAAGACCCGGAACACCTCCTCCTGGGTCACGCCCTGGCCGCTTCGCACTCCGGCGTCCAGGTCGGTGACCAGGGCGATCGCGCTGTAGCAGAGGGCCAACTCGCGGGCGAGGACCGCCTCCGGGTGACCGGTCATGTTGATGACCGCACCGCCGATCTGGGTGTACCACCGGGATTCGGCACGGGTGGAGAAGCGCGGTCCTTCCACCACGACCATGGTGCCGCCGTCGTGGGCGTCGACGCCCCGGCCGGCGGCGGCGGACAGCAGGGCCCGCCGCCCGGCCGGGCAGTACGGGTCGGCGAAGGAGACGTGGGCGGCGCCCTGCTCGTAGTACGTCTGGATCCGGCCGCTGGTCCGGTCGACGAGCTGATCGGGTACCACGAAGGTGCCGGGGCCGAGGTCCGGCCGCAGGCCGCCCACGGCACAGGGCGCGAGCACCTGCCGTACGCCGAGGGACCGCAACGCCCACAGGTTGGCCCGGTACGGGATCCGGCCCGGCGGGTGCCGGTGGTCACGGCCATGTCGTGGCAGGAACGCCACCGAACGTCCACCCACGTCGGCGATCGTCACCGCGTCGGAGGGCGGGCCGTACGGGGTCTGGACGGTGTGTTCCGTGGCGCCGTCGAGCAGCGCGTAGAGACCTGAGCCGCCGATGACGGCGAGGTCAGCAGATGGGGACACGAGTTCACCTTCCATGGTCGACATCCCGGCAGGTCCGGGATCGGTCCCGGTCCGGGACTCGCGAGCAGTTCGTGTTGATGCGGGAATGCGCTCGGAGCGGGGCCCTACCACGCCGTCAACAGCAGGTGATTGACCGCGAGCGCCACCACTGCCTGCGCGATGAGCCACGTGCGCCGGCCGGGGCCGGGAATCAGGGCGGCACCGGCCATCAGCCACCCGGTGAAGGGCAGCCAGATGCGTTCGACCTCGGCCTTGCTGTAGCCGGACAGGTCCGCGGCCACGATCGCCGCCGCCGCGGCAAGGGGCAGCAGCCAGGCGGCGTACCCGGGTCTGCCGTCGAGCAGCCCGACCACGTCGGCCCTCGACCGCAGCGACGCGACCGCCTGCCACCCGGCGACGGTGGCGCGGCGGAGGACGACCACGGCGGCCGGACCGGCGGCGACGAGCAGGAGCGCCAGGTTCGCCCACACCCAGTAGCCGTAGGCGCGCCGACTGGCCAGGCCCTGGTAGTAGCGCTCGATCACCAGGTGATAGCCGGCCAGCCAGTCGAAGCCGGCCACCGTGAACGCCCCGACGACCAGCGCCGCGCCCCCCAGCGCCCACCACGCGACGGACCGGTGCCGGCGCCCCAGGATCACCACGGCCACCGCGATCGGCACCATCAACACCAGGCCATAGGAGAGGTAGCAGCCGAAACCCAGCAACGCACCGCCGACGAACGCACCGACCGCGCTGCCCCGGATGACGGCCTGGGCCAGCACCGCGACGCCGGTGGCGGTCACACCGGCGAAGAGGCCGTCGGCGGACACCCCGGCCCACACCGCCCCGGGGAACACCACCGCGAACGGCAGGACGGCACGCGCCGCGTCGTCGCCGCCGAGCAGTCGCACGGTGTGCGGTACGGCCACGGCGGTGAGCGCGGCGGTCAGGATGCACAGCGCCCCGGCCCAGCCGCCGCCACTCAACCCGATCCGGTCGAGCCAGACGAACACCAGCAGCGCGCCGGGTGGATGGCCGGAGACGTGGGTGGTCCACGAGTCCGGCTGGAAGTCCAGGATCCGGGTGGTGAACGTAGTCAGCATGGCGGGGATGTCGGTGACGCCGGGCACCTCGTGCAGGTACTCGTGGCGGGTGGTCAACCGGCCGGCGACGCCGCGCTGCCAGCCGTCGATCAGCGCCAGGGACAGCGTCCAGGCCACTGCGGCGGCATAGGACGACACGAGCAGCCGCCGCCAGGGCAGGCGGGCGGCCAGCGCGGGTCCCCGCCAGCAGACCAGGACGGCCACCGCCACGGCCAGCGGAGTGCCGGGGCCGATGTGCGGCCGCCAGTGCGCGTACAGGGGTGCCGCGCTGGCGTACACCGGACGTCCCAGCAGGTAGAGCACACCGCCGACCACGGCGGCCACGGCGAACAGCCCGACGGCGACCAGCACGGCGATCACGTCGGCCCGTGCCGTGTCGCGCCGCAGCGCCGTCCTCATCCGCGCAGCGGCGCGTGGGCGAACTGCGCGACGCCGTCGGTGAGACGGACCGCCGCGCGGAAGCCGAGTTCGGCTCGGGCACGGGCCGGTGAGGCCACCACGTGGCGGACGTCGCCGAGCCGGAAATCGCCGGTGACCACCGGCGCGGGTCCCCCGGCGGCCCGGGCGAGTTCGGTGGCCATCTGCCCGATGGTGGCCGGATGCCCGGAGGCGATGTTGTAGGCGCGCCACCCGACCCGGCATCCGGTCGCGGCCACCGCCGCCAGGTTGGCCGCCGCCACGTCGTCGACGTGCACGAAGTCCCGCCGCTGACAGCCGTCCTCGAACACGCGCGGGGCCCGACCAGCGGCCAGCGCCGAGCGGAAGATCGCCGCGACCCCGCTGTACGGGGTGTCCTGCGGCATGCCGGGGCCATACACGTTGTGGTAACGCAGCGCCACCACCGTGCCACCGGTCTGCCGGCACCAGGCCGACGTCAGGTGCTCCTGGGCCACCTTGGTGGCGGCGTAGACACTGCGCGGGTCCAGCGGCGCCTCCTCGTCGACCAGCCCCGGATCCAGCGCGATGCCGCAGTCGGGGCAGGGCGGTTCGAACCGCGCGTCGGCCAGGTCGGCGGCCGCACGGGGAGCGGGGCGGACCGCACCGTGCCGGGCGCAGCGGTAGGCGCCCTCACCGTAGACGACCATCGAACTGGCCAGCACGAGCCGGTGGATGTCCGCGCGGGCCATCTCGGCGAGCAGGACGGCGGTCCCGAGGTCGTTGCACCCGACGTACTCGGGCAGGTCGTCGAGGTTGACGCCGAGCCCGACCATGGCCGCCTGGTGCACCACCACGTCGACGCCGGTCAGAGCGCCGGCGACGGCGGCCCGGTCGCGCAGGTCGACCCGGCGCAGCGGGGCACCGTCCACGGTGTCCGGCAGCGGCGTGCGGTGCGCACCCGGGTGGCCGGCGTCCACCACGGACACCTGATGACCGGCGCGGTGCAGCGCGGCGACGACATGGGTCCCGATGAAACCGGCTCCGCCGGTGACGAGTACGTGAGGCACGCGCCGACGCTAGAGCCAGCCGGGCCCCGCAGGGAGCCGCGCGGACGAGCCGTCAGCGCTCCGTAAGACTTCATCATCGGCTGGTAATACCTGGCCCGCGAGATCCTCATTAGCGTCCGCGACATGACCGATGTGGTGCTTCCCTGCCGGAACGAGGCCCCGGCGCTGCCCGCCCTGCTGGCCCGGATACCGGCCGGCTACCGACCGATCGTGGTCGACAACGGCTCGACCGACGGCTCGGCCGACGTGGCACGCGCCCACGGCGCGCAGGTGATCAGCGTGGCCGAACCCGGCTACGGTGCCGCCGTGCACGCCGGTGTCCTGGCCGCGGACCCCGTCGACGGGGTGGTGTGCGTGATGGACGCCGACGGTTCCTTCGACCCGGCGCAACTGCCCTGGCTGGCCTCCTCCGTACGCAATGGGCAGGCGGAGTTGGCGACCGGCCGACGCCGCCCTGCCGCGCGCGGGGTGTGGCCGCTGCACGCGCGGGCGGCCAACGCCGTCCTCACGCACCGGCTGCGCCGCACCACAGGCCTGCACGTGCACGACATCGGCCCGATGCGGGCCGTGCGCCGCGACGACCTGCTCGCCCTCGGGCTGCGCGACCGCCGGTTCGGGTACCCGCTGGAGCTGCTGATCGCGGCAGACCGGGCCGGCTGGCGGGTCGTCGAGATCGACGTCGCCTACCACCCCAGAGCCGCCGGCACCCGCTCGAAGGTGACCGGTACCCTGCTCGGCACCGCCCGTGCCATCCGCGACATGAGTGCGGTGCTGGCCCGGTGAACGACCTCCAGATCCTGGTGCTGGCCAAGGCACCCACGCCCGGACGGGTCAAGACGCGGCTCTGCCCACCCTGCACGCCCGCGCAGGCCGCCCGGATCGCCGCCGCCGCCCTGGCCGACACCCTCGACACCGTCTCCGCCACCGCAGCCGGCACCCGGGCCCTCGTCCTCGACGGCACCCACCCCACCCCCGCCGGATGGGTGACGCACCCCCAGCGCGGCGCTCTCCTCGGCGACCGCCTCGCCCACGCTTTCACGAGCACCCGCAGACCCGGCACACCCACCGTCCTGGTCGGCATGGACACCCCTCAACTCCGCACCGAGCACCTCGACGCGGCCCGAGAACTGCTCGGCGCGACCGGCGGTCCGGACGCGGTCCTCGGCCCGGCCACCGACGGCGGCTGGTGGACGTTGGGCCTGCGCGACCCCCACCACGCCACCGTGCTGCGCACCATCGCGACCTCCACGACGACCACCGGCCGGCACACCCTGGACGCGCTACGCCGTCGCGGCCTGCGGGTGCACCTGATGCCGGAACTGACCGACGTGGACACCGCCGCCGACGCCCACACCGTGGCGGCCCTGTGTCCACCGGGCAGCCGGTTCGCCCGGACCGTCGCCACTGAGATGCCACGTCCCGCAGCGGTGACCCGGTGAACGCCGTCGCGGTCTTCGACACCGCGATCGACCGGGCCGCCGCCGGCATCCCGGCCGGATTCACCGCCCGGCACGCCAGTGGCGCCGAGTACCGCTTCGACCCGGCCGCCTGGTGCCGTGACGTCATCGCCGGAGACGACACGTTGATCGCCGCCTGCACCAGCCACACCCTCGACGTCGGCTGCGGCCCCGGCCGACTCACCAGCGCACTCGTCGACGCCGGCCGCACGGCCCTCGGCATCGACCTCAGCGCCAGCGCCGTCCGCCTGGCCCGCCGACGCGGTGCACCCGCCCTGCGCCGCGACGTCTTCGGCCCGGTGCCCGGCACCGGCCGCTGGCGGCACCTGCTGCTGGCCGACGGCAACATCGGTATCGGCGGTGACCCGCCCCGGCTGCTGCACCGGTGCCGTCACCTGCTGGCCGCCGACGGACGCCTGCACGTGGAACTGGCACCCGCCGGTACGCCCGCCTGGGCCGGCACCGCGCAGGTCCAGAGCCCACACAGCGACGGCCGCGCACTGCGCTGGGCCTGCGTACCCCTCGACGACCTGCCCGGACTGGCCGACGCCACGGCGATGCGCGTCCTGCACACCTGGACGGAGGCAGGCCGGTGGTTCGCCACCCTGACCCCGCGGTGACCGGCCCCGCGAGCGTCCCCCGACGGATCGCGCAGTGGTGCCTGGCCCCGCTGCCGCCACCACCTGCCACGCTGCGGCGGGGACCGGCCCGCCCCGGGGCGTTTCCGTCCCGGTCACGGTCCACCCGGCTCACCAGCCAACTCGGCGCCGCCCTCGGACTGGCCTTCGGCATCTGCTTCGCCACCGGCCTGCTCAGCCACCTGATCCAACACCCACCGGACTGGTTCGGGTGGCCGTCGCGCCCGATCGGGCTCTACCGCTTCACCCAGGGCCTGCACGTGGCGACCGGTCTCGCCTCGATACCGCTGCTCGGCGTCAAACTCTGGTCGGTCTACCCCCACCTGTTCGGCTGGCCGCCGGCCCGCTCACTCGCCCACGCGGCCGAACGCACCAGCCTCGCCGTACTCGTCGCCTCCGCCCTGTTCCTGCTGGTCAGCGGCGTCCTCAACATCTCCCGCTGGTACGCGCCGATGCCGTTCTTCTTCACCGCCGGGCACTACCGGATGGCCTGGCTGGCGCTCGGCGCACTCCTGGTGCACGTCGGTGTCCACCTGCCCGCCGTCCGCGCCGCCCTCGCCCGCCCCCGCGACGAACCACGGCAGGACGGCCTGAGCCGACGCGCACTGCTCGGCGGCGTCGCCACCGCGAGCGGGCTGATCACCCTGACCACGGTCGGGCAGACGATCCGCCCGTTGGCCGGCATCGCGGTACTCGCCCCCCGCCACCCCGGCACGGGACCACAGGGCCTACCGGTGAACCGGACCGCTGACGGCGCCGGAGTACGCACCACCGCCCTCGACCCGGCGTACCGCCTCCAGATCACCGCACCGGGTCGCCGCGTCAGCCTGGACCTCGCCGCTCTCCACGCACTGCCGCAGTACACCGCGCGCCTGCCGATCGCCTGCGTGGAAGGCTGGAGTGCCACCGCGACGTGGACCGGAGTACGGCTGCGTGACCTGGTCGCGCTGGTGGACGCCGATCCCCGGCACACCACGGCACTGGTCGAGTCGTTGCAGGTGAGCGGCGCCTACCGGGCCTGCACCGTGCCGCCGGAACACGTCGGTGACCCGCTGACCCTGATCGCGTTGCGGCTCGGCGACGCACCGCTGCACCTCGACCACGGCTACCCGGCCCGGCTGATCGCGCCCAACCGGCCCGGTGTGCTCCAGACCAAATGGGTCAGCCGGATCACCGTCGAGGAGCACCGATGAGGACCCGGACCGTCCTGGTCGTCGGCGGGTGCCTGCTCATGGCGTACGCCGTCGTCGGTGCCGTCACCGATCCCGACCTGGCACTGGGCGGCGTGCTGTTCTTCCTGGCCGCCGTCCTGGCGGGCCACGACGTCGTGTGGATGGCGGCCGTCCTGGCCGTCGGTGCCGCGTCGACCCGGGTCCCACTGCGGCACCGGATGACGTTGCGGATGGCCGCCGTGAACGCCGCCGCGATCACCGTGGTGGCGCTCCCCCTGGTTCTGGGGTACGGGCGCGTGGCCGACAACGCCTCGGTGCTGCCCCTGCCGTACGGCCGCAATCTCCTCGCCGTCCTGCTGGTCATCGCCGGCACGACGCTGCTGGTGTGCCTGTCTCGCGGGCGGCGGCGCATGGCGGCGGATCGTAAGGAATCCGAAAGGCCGGGCGAGGGGCGGTCCGCGACCTCCGGTGGATAGCGTGCTCAGGATGGGACATCGCGTGCTGGTGGTCGACGACGACCCGACGGTCAGTGACGTCGTCCGGCGTTACCTGGAACAGGCCGGCTGCGAGGTTCAACTGGCCGCCGACGGCGCCGACGGTCTCGCCGCGATCGCCGCCGCGCGCCCCGACCTCGTGGTCCTGGACCTCATGATGCCCGGCATCGACGGTCTGGAGGTGTGCCGCCGGATCCGGCGACAACTGCCGGACCTGCCGGTGGTCATGCTCACCGCCCTCGGCGAGGAGGCCGACCGGGTCCTCGGTCTCGAAGTCGGCGCCGACGACTACGTCACCAAGCCCTTCTCCCCCCGCGAACTCGTGCTGCGCATCCGCTCCGTGCTCCGCCGCACCGCCGCACCCGCCGCACCGCCCACCGCCTCGGCCAAGCTCGTCGATGCGGCGCTGACCGTGGACACCGCCCGACGCACCGCCAGGCTGGACGGTGCACCGCTGGCGCTGACCTCCCGGGAGTTCGATCTGCTGATGTTCCTCATGCGTCATCCCGGGCGCGCCTGGTCCCGCAGCGACCTGCTGGACAAGGTCTGGGGCTGGCAGTTCGGCGACCAGTCCACGGTCACCGTTCACGTCCGCCGCCTGCGCGAGAAGATCGAGAACGACCCGGCCGAGCCACAGCGCATCCGCACCGTCTGGGGCGTCGGCTACCGCTACGACCCGCTCGACGAGGACACCGGCGCGTGACCGACACGCTGCTCATCGGGCTCTATGCCCTCGCTGCCGGCGGCGCCGTCGGCCTGGCCGGCGCCGCAGCGCTGCGGCTGCTGCGGGGCCGGTCGATCCTCGTGCACATCCTGGTGCTGCTCACCGTCACCGTGCTCGCCGTGGTCGCCGGAATCGTCACGGTGGCACAGGCCATGTTCCTCTCCCCGCACGACCTGTGGGTCGTCCTGGTCACGGTCAGCGCCGCCGCCGTGATCAGCCTCGCCGTCGGCACCGTCTTCGGCAGTCGGCTGGCCGCCTCGGCCGTCTGGGCGCAGACGGCCCGGGACCGCGAACGGCGGTTGGAGGCCGGTCGTCGGGAACTCGTCGCCTGGGTCTCCCACGACCTGCGTACTCCCCTGGCCGGGCTGCGGGCCATGGCCGAGGCCCTTGAGGACGGCATCATCCACGACCCGGCCGTCGTCGACGAATACCACCGACGCATCCGGGTGGAGACCGACCGGATGGCCCAACTCGTCGACGACCTGTTCGAGCTGTCCCGGATCAACGCCGGCGCGCTGCGACTCGTGCCCACCACCGTGCCGCTCCGCGACGTGGTGTCCGACGCGATCGCCGGAGTCGCGCCGCTCGCCGCCCGCCGCCGCATCCACCTGATCGCCGCGGACAGCGGCTGGCCCTACGTCCGTGCCGGCGAACGCGAACTCGCCCGGATCGTCAGCAATCTGCTGATCAATTCCGTGCGGTACACACCGGAGGACGGCAGCGTGCACATCGCCGCCGGCCACGATCCCGACAACGTGTGGCTGGCCGTCTCCGACACCTGCGGCGGCATCCCCGGCGAGGACCTGGACCGGGTCTTCGACGTCGCGTTCCGAGGCGAACGGGCCCGCACACCCGGGGCCGCCGGATCGGGCGGTGGCGGAGGGCTCGGCCTGGCCATCGTGCGGGGCCTCGTGGAGGCACACGGCGGCCGGGTCGACGTCCGCAACACCGACCGTGGCTGCCGATTCGAGGTACGCCTACCGGCCACCTGAGCACGACCCGGTGGCGCGGGCAGCGCACGGCCACGAGACTCACGAGTCGCGACGTAGTTCCCGGAGTACACCGTGCCGGCGCAGGGCCCAGGTGAGACGCCGGACGCTGGCGTGCCGGACGAACAGCACCGCCGCCCGACGGATCAGACCGAACCGCTTGTTGCTCTGCTGGTCGTCGATCGCCTGCCAGATCAGCTCACGCACCCGGGCACTGTCCAGAGCCGCCCGCACCTCACGGCGTACCGTCGGGTCCTCGGCTGCCGACGCGATGGCCGCCGCCTGGCCCGGCTGCTTGACCAGCGGTTGCACCGCGGCGACCAGAGGGCGACGCACGTCGTCGTTCTCCAGCAGCAGCAACACCGCCTCCCGGATCTCGGGCGTGTCCAGGCCGGTACGCAGCAGCGTCAACAGGCTGCGTTCCACCTCGTGGTCCCGGTCCGCCACGGACAACCTCGCCAGCAGGTGTGCCACCTCGTCGAGATCGACGAGGTGACGCAGCCCGTCGCGGAACTCCGGCAGCTCCCACGCGACCCGGAGGGCCCTGGCGAGATTGCGATCCATGGACAACCCGCTACCCGTTGCCGACGTCCGGCGAAACCCCTCCGGCTCAGGACCCCACGTCCGCGCAGGTCCGGCGGCCCCGGCCACGATCGGCCCGGGACCTAGGATGGTCTCGATGACCGTTCACCAGGTACGACCCGACGACCTTCCCTCCGACGACGACCGGATCGACGAGGCCCTGCGGCTGCTCTCCGGCGTACCGGTCGAGCTCGATGTCGCCACCAAGCGGCTCAGCCGTGGCAGCGGCGTGTACGCCTGGTGGGCCGACCCGCTGGTCCTGCCCGATCTTCCCGGGCCGCCGAACGAGCACGTCCCGTCGCTGCGGATGCTGTATCTCGGGCGGGCGACCAGTCTGCGGGGTCGGATCCTGCGCAACCATCTGCGGCGGTCGGGCAGCTCGACGCTGCGCCGTACGCTGGCCGGGCTTCTGCTGGCGGAGGGCTACCGGACCACGTGGACCGATCGGGTCGTCCTGGTTCCGGAGGACGAGGCGCGGCTGACCGCGTGGATGTCCGCGCACCTGCGGTTGACGTGGGCCGAGGACCCGGAGCCCACGATCATCGAGGCCGACCTCGTGCGGCGTCTGCACCCGCCGCTCAACGTCCACGGCGTCGATCCGGAGCACCTTCAGGCGGCCGTGATCGCCGCCAAGGACGCGTACAACACCAGCAGTCAGCCGGACCAACCCCACTCGTGACGGCGTGCGGCCCGGCACCGGCCGGTCAGGTGCCGACGGCTGTCGACGCGTCACCGCCGGCGGGTCAGCTCGCGATGATCGATACGGTCACGTAGTAGTCGTCGTCGCCGATCGCGGTCCGCCGGGTCGGGGCTGCTGGACACGGTCACCTGACGGATCGAGGGGCAGCACCCGGTAGGTGTCAGGCAGGCGGATCGGGGTCGGGATCAGGCTGCGGTGGGGTCCGGGTCAGGACGGCGTACCCGTGATATCCGGGGCCAAGGATGATGGTCGCCCGATGCTCCGGTGGGGCGCCGAAGGCACTGCTCTGCACCACGGGCACCACCGGAGCGAAGTCCGGTCCGCCGAGGTCGCCGGGGTCTGCCGCGTCACCGTCGCCCATGACCACTCCCGCACGTCGTCGATTCCTGCTTCCATCATATCTTGCCTGCCACTATATTAGGTGGATGAGTTCTCGGGCGATGACCGAACCGGCCTTCTTCATCCTCACCGCGCTGCTGGACGCCCCCCGTCACGGCTACGGGATCGTCGCCGAGGTCGCCGACCTGTCCCAGGGACGGGTTCAACTGAAGATCGGCTCGCTGTACGGGGCACTGGACCGGCTCGTCGGAGACGGCCTGGTCGAACTCGACCGCGAGGAGGCCTGGCAGGGACGGCTGCGCCGCTACTACCGACTCACCGAACCCGGCCGCGACGCCCTCGACGCCGAGGCCCAGCGGCTGGCCGCCAACGCACGCCTCGCCTCGACCCGGCTGCGCGACCGACGCGACCCGATCACCGGGACGTCCTCGTGAACCGGCTGGAGGAACGCTACCGACGCGTCCTACGACTGCTGCCCACCGCCTACCGGCAGGAGTGGGAGGACGACATGGTCGCCGCCTTCCTGGACAGCATGGACACCGGCGACCCCGAGACCGCCGAATACCTGGCCGACTACGGACGACCCAGCCTGTCGGAGGTCGCCAGCATCGCCTCCCTGGCCGTCCGGCTGCGCCTCGGCGGCGCAGACGCGTCACCCCGCTCGTACGCCTGGGGCCAGGCCGTACGCCTGGCGACCCTGATGACGATGCTGACCCACGCCGTCATGGTCACCGCCGGCATCGGCGTCACGCTCTGGCTCACCGGGAAGATCACCTGGTTGCCGGCACCGGCATCGGACTGGACACCCACCACCTCGTCGAGCGTCTGGCTCGCCACCTGGAACCTCGCCGGCTACGCCTGGCTGCCCGCATACCTGGCGCTGGTCCTCGGACAGCGGCGCGTGGCCCAGGCCGTCGCCCTGATCGCCGTGGTGCCCCCCGCGATCACCACCGTCGTGACCCAGGCCGCCGGAGACACCCCACTGACCGTCTCCCCCTGGGCGATGCGGCTCGTCGACGTCCTGCTGCTCCTGGGCATGACGGCCTTCCACCAGGGTGCCCCACCGGTGCCCCGTCGACCCTGGCTGCTCGCCCTGCCGATCGGCATCCTCCTGGTTCCCGTACCGCTGTTCACCCTCCAGGCGGTCGCACCGGCGCTCCGGCTGCTGGACTGGCCGGGCCTGTCCTGCGCGGCGGTCACCGTCGCCATCGTGGTCCACCTGACGGTACGCGGACCGCGTCGCCCCGCCCGTGCGCTGCCGTGGTCACTGGCGCTCACCCTGCTCGCCGTGGCCACCGTCGCCCTGCGGGCCGTGACCCTGACCGACTACCACCACCAGATCCAGCGCACCGCACTCACCACGATCGCGTCGGTGGAGGTCGTCGCCGTCCTGGCGGTGGGCGTACCACTCGCCGTGCTGGCCCTGCGCGCGCTGCGCCGACTCCCTCCGGCCGCCGCCGCGACGTAGGGTCGGATCCATGCTGGAGTCGCAACGCGAACGTGTCCCCCTCAACGACGGCGGCGAACTGGACACGGCGCTGGCGTTCCTCGCCTTCGCCCGGTCCTGCGTCCTCAAGAAGGTCGACGGCCTGGACGACGAACAGCTACGACGCCGTCTGGTCGTCTCGGACACCACGCTGCTGGGACTGGTCCGGCACCTGACCGACGCCGAACGCTACTGGTTCGGGTACACCCTGGCCGGCGACGCCCGTCACGCCGACGTCAACTTCGCCATGGCGGTCGCTCCGGACCTCACCGGGGCGCAGATCGTCGACGACTACCGTCGCGCGATCGCCGAGAGCGACGCGCACATCCGCGCGGCGGGCGGCATCGACAGCCGCACCGCCCAGCCGGTGGACGACGGGCCGCGCACCCTGCGCTGGGTGCTCGCCCACATGACGAGCGAGACCGTCCGGCACGCCGGGCACGCCGACATCCTGCGGGAGCTCGTCGACGGCGTCACCGGGCGCTGAGCAGCGGACACCCGCCCGATCCGGTGCTCACGACAAACGGTGCCTACGCATCCCGGTGTCAGTCGGACGAGACGAGTGCCGCCTGAAGTTGGCCTCGCGAGGTGATGTTCAGCTTGCGGTAGGCGTTGGTCAGGTGGATTTCGACAGTGCGGCGCGTGACGAAGAGTCGCTGGGCGATGTCGCGATTCGTGGCACCCGCTGCGGCCAACTGAGCGACACGGAGTTCCTGCGCGGTCAACGCCTCGGGCCCCGACAACGTGTGACGGCGTGGACGGGCACCGGCGGCCAGCAGTTCGTCGGTCGCCTGGCGGGTCAGCAACTGCGCCCCGCAGCGGCTGGCGTGATGCAGGGCCCGGCGCAGCGGCTCCTGCGCGGCACTGCGCTCGCCGTTGCGGCGCAGCGCGGCGCCGTACTCGAACAGGGCATGCGCGTGGTGGAGCGGGGCAGACGTGCTTTCGAGGATGGTCACAGCTTCCCGCAGCAGGGCGAGACGTTCCGCGCCCTTGGCGACCGCAGCCGCCGACCGCAGGGCAGTGCCGAGCGAGCGCGGGGATCTGAACCGTCGAGCCAGTTCGACTTCTTCGGCGGCCAGGGCGCAAGCCTGGGCGGTGTCACCCAACGCCAGGTGCGCCTGCACCTTCTCGAAGCGCCACCCCGCGAACGCCGGATTGGTGTACCCGGCGGCGGTGAGCGCATCGCCGCAGACGGCCAGGTCGACGAGCGCGTCGGCCGGGCGGTGCTGATGGAGACGGAGCCGGGCTCTGGCGAGGTGGAAGAAGTGGGAGATCAGCCAGTTCAGCGGTAGGTGGGTTTCGAGACCGAACGTGGTGAGCACATCCTGGGCGGCGGCGGTCTCGCCGCGGGCGACCAGAGCGTCGACGAGCACTGCGGCGGCCAGGGGACGTTCCTCGGGTCTCTCCTGGTAGATCTCCAGTGCCGTCTGACCGTCGGCTTCGGCCTCCATGAGCCTGCCAGCGTCAATCGCGGTATGTGAACGCAGCACCGACAGATAGCCGAGCGTGGTGAGGTCACCGTCCTGTCTGGCAGCGTCGATGCCGGCATCGAGGAGCTGCAGCGCATCATCGTTCTGGCCACAGATGGCCAGCGCCGCGCTCGCCAGGTTGACCAGCAGGCCGAAGCCTCTGGCAGGTAAGGGACCCGTCGCGGCGACAGTGGCCATGCGGGTGACCTCGTCCGCAGTCCGGTCCCCGGTGGCAGCCGTGAGGAAGGCGAGAGTGGCGTACACCATCCGGTCCGTGTCGGCGGTGGCGGAGAGCCCGGATACTGCCTGTTCCAGTTGGTGAATCCAGATGTGAGGCGGATCCATGGCGGTGAGGCCACCGAACGCGGCCGCAGCGAGGACGCGGATGGCGATCTCCGGACTGTCTCTCGCGGCGCTCTGTGCGTACTGCAGGAGGTGGCCGCCGTGATGGTGCTGCCCGGCGATCACCAGTTGGGTGCCGAGATCCACTGCCGTCTCGGCGGGGATGGCCGTGGTGTCGGGTGTGTTCAGGAGTGACTGTAGGCGGATCCCTGCGTCGCCGAGCCGGTTCGCTCGCACCAGGGCCCGGATCAGGTCGACGCTTACCGAGGTACGAACGGATGGTGCGGGTGGCTCGATCATTGCCCGCTCCAGGAACCGGACCGCGTTCTCGATCGCGCTGCGGCCGGACGCGGCGTGTGCGGCGCTGTGCAGGGCGTCGGCGACCCACGGATCACAGGTCGGTTCGCAGGCGAGCAGATGGGGTGCGATGTGTTCCGGAGCCACCTGTTCGGTCGCCAGCAGCAGGGCTGCCGCCTTGTGCAGGTGGGCACGAAACGGTGCGCTGATGTCGGTGTAGACGGCGGTCCGAAGTAGGGGATGCACGAAGTCGAGGGGTAGCCCTGGCGCAAGGACGGCCTCGCGGACAAGAAGGTCGACGGTGTGTGCGGTCTGGTTCGCGTCCGTGTCCGGCCGCGTCGGTCCGGCGGCGATGTCGGCGAGCGTCGCGACCCGGTGCAGCGTGGCAGAGCTACCGAGCACGGCCACGGCCCTGGCCAGGTGCAGGGCCTGGGGTCCCATTGACGTGATGCGCGCCAGCACCGACCTGGTGATGAAGTCGGATCGCAGGGCTCCCAGGTGGTGCACCTCGCTCGCGCGGGCGGC
The DNA here is from genome assembly GCF_004307965.1 of Verrucosispora sp. SN26_14.1. Lineage (NCBI taxonomy): Bacteria > Bacillati > Actinomycetota > Actinomycetes > Micromonosporales > Micromonosporaceae > Micromonospora > Verrucosispora sp. SN26_14.1. The sequence continues at coordinate 34,610 of NZ_SISL01000005.1, forward strand.
AACGCCTTTGACTCGCAGCGCGTTGATCGCCTCGGTGAGCAGAAACGGGTTGCCTCCGCTGACGGTCGCGCACGCCTCGCAGAAACTCTCGTCCGCGCCCGGCGACAAGGTGCCACGAACCAGCGCCGCGACGGCCTCACGGCCCAGCGGAGCCAGGGGCAGAATGTCCGCGCTGACGCCGCTCAGGACCTGTGCAGTGGGTGAGCGGTCGTGGCGCCAGGCGGGGCGGGTGGCGAGCAGCAGCAGGATCGGCAGGTGCGTCACCCGTCGCGAAAGATGAGAGAGGAACCGTAGCGACGCCTCGTCGGCCGAGTGGACATCGTCGACGACCAGCAGCAGTGGTCTCCGTTCGGCGAGGTTGGCACAAAGCCAGTGCAGAGCATGGACGACATCGCCCACCGACGTGTCCGGGGAACCAGGACGGCTGTCGAACACCACCGAGGCGAGCCGGGCTGCGCCGGTGAAGAGATCCGCGCGATCCGCCGGCGCGACAGCATGCAGGGCCGGTTCGAACAGTTGCCGTACGACTCCGAACGGCATGTCCTGTTCAAGTTCACCGCCGTGTGCGGTGAGCACCCCGACCTCTTGGCCTTGAGCGGTTCGGCACACCTCCGCAAGCAGCGCCGACTTGCCGATTCCGGGTGCGCCTTCGACGAGCACGATCGCACCGGTTCCCGCGTCGAGCCCGGCAACGTGATCCCGGATCCGCAGTTGCTCGTGATCGCGTTCGAGCAGAGTCACGAGTCAGACAGAACGACCGCAGCTTCGCGCTCTCCGGGGTGTCTCGGCCGCACGAATCGCTCGACGGAGATAAATCCTTCGGTGGGTACCGTGATGCCACCTCGGCGCGTCTCCGCAGATCCTTGGTTCATGGCACAAGAGGTTAACCGAAGGCGGCAATGATCCGAAGTGGATGTTCCGCTAATGATCGATTGGGCCAGCCACGGCAACCCCCGACTCTGCCGCCGTCTAGGCCGAAAGGACGAAGAATGCGCAGAACCAGAGCCACCATCGCCCGCGCCATGGTCCTCATCCTCGGAGGCGTGTCGCTATTCGCGGCGCTCACCCCGACCGCCGCCTCGGCGGCCACTCCCAGGAACGGCATCTGCGAACCCGGCGAGATCTGCTTCTACTGGGGCCTCGGAAAGACGGGGTCGCTCTCCGACTTCACCGGATCGCTCGCGAACTACGGCGCGACCCAACCCAGCTGCTACGACTTCAAGTCGCCGGGCCTCGGGCAGGGCCAGTGCCTGAAGAACAACGCCGCCTCGGCGTGGAACCGTAGTGGCCGCACTGTCCGCGTCTACTACAACAGCAACTACGCCGGCTCGTACGACGACGTGGCCGCCGGTGCGCTGCGGAACCTGAGCAACACCCTCCTCGACAACGCCTCACACAAGTTCCTCTGAGCCCCAGCCAACCCGCTCAGCGTTCGGCGCCGGAGCCTCTTCCGGCGCCGAACGGGCACACCCATCGTGGAACATCCACCAGTGCCCGATGACCAACCTTCACGCACGCAAGGAATCTCCGACCCGGAGAGGAGTTCGCCGTGGTGCCCTTCGGCGATGCGCTGCTCGGCTGGCTCGTCTCGGCTGCCGGCACAGAAATGTTCCGTCGACTGCGTGGCGACCGCGTCAAGCCGGCCATGCGGATGGTCGTGGCGGACGCTGTCGACACGACCCTCATCGAGATCATCGGAAAGAATACCCAGCGCGCACAGGGTCCAGCGCGGGAATTGCGCCGCGCGCTATTGAGCCGTCGTGACGGTATCAGCGTGATCCAGGTGAGCGATCGTGCGGAACTGGCGACGGCGCTGCGCAAATGGCTCGACGTCACCGCCGGCCGGGGACCCGAGCAGGGCTGGCCCGCGACGCCGGAAGTCGTCGCGGAGTGTCTGGCTCGTAACATCGTCGCGGGAATTCACGGAAACGCACGTGCCGGCGGTGTTCTCGCGCCGCTGTCGGAGTGGTTGTGGCGCAACGAGGCCGTCGAGATCCTGGGCCACATCAGGTACAAGGTGGACCAGATGCCGCTTCCAGATCGTTCCCGCGGTCACCTGCCTGGGCAGATGCCGGACTTCACCGGCCGCAGCCGGGCCGTCGAGGAACTGTCCGAGAGACTGGCCGCGCACGATCCCTCTGGCACCGTCGTCTCGATCAGTTCGGTGACCGGAATGGCCGGCGTGGGCAAGACAGCCCTTGCGCTGCACGTCGCGCACCGCTTCGCGGCGAGGTATCCGGACGGCCAGTTCTTCATAGACCTCCACGGTTACACACCCGGCCTGCCTCCGGTCACCCCGCTCGTGGCGCTGGAACAGTTGCTCGACCAGGCCGGTGTGCCCAGCCACAGCATCCCCCCTGACCTGGAGCGTCGGCAGGCTCGCTGGCGGGTCCGGATGGCCGGACGGACGGCGCTGGTCGTGCTCGACAACGCGCTGAACGCCGCACAGGTCGCGCCGCTGCTCCCGATGTCACCGGGCAGCCCTGTGATCATCACGAGCCGCAGCCGGTCCGTCGCACCATTCGGTACCCGGCCGCTGTGGCTGGACGTCATGACACCGCAGGAGTCCGCCTCCCTTCTGGTGCGGCTGGTCGGCGCCGACCGCTGTCAGGATGTGGCACGGGTGGCGAGGGTGACGGACCTGGCGGGTCACCTTCCGCTCGCCGTCACGGTCGTCGCCGGCCGGATGAACAGCGACCCGACACTCGAACTGGCCGACGTGCTTACCGATCTGGCCGACACGAACCGCCGGCTTGGCGAGAGCGATGCGGAGTACGCGGGTACACGAACGAGCTTCGAGGTCTCGATCGACCGGCTCGACGAGGTGACGCTCCACGCGTTTCGGCTCGTTGGTGTCCATCCCGGCCCCACGATCGGTGTCGAGCAGTTCGCCGCCCTGCTCGACCGCCCCCCAGGGCAGGCATCTCAGCTCCTGCGAGACCTCGGTGACCGCAACCTCGTCAGGCCCACGCGAAGATCCGGCAGCAGGCGCTGTTACGAGCAACACGACCTGCTTCGCGACTACGCCCGGGACCAAGCGGGCAGCTCGCTTTCGCCGGCGTACCGCACGGCGGCGCTCCACCGCCTCACGACGTGGTACCTCGCTACGCTCGACACGGCCGTGCGGCACTGGTACGCGACCGCGTCGACCAGCGTCGATGACGCGCCGGGTCGGTTGAGACTCGACAGTCCGGACGACACCCGCGCCTGGCTCGTCGCCGAAGAGGACAATCTCATCGCACTCACCGCCATCACCGGGGACCGGGACGCCGCCACGCTGGGAACTCTCGCGGCCCGCCGGCTGTACCTGCTGGACCATCACGTCGCCGCCAATCGTCTTGCGCAACGCAGCAGGGAGACCTTCCAGTTACTTGGTGACCGTGGTGGCGCCGCCCGTGCCCAACGGATTCTCGCCGACGTCGCCCGGGCCACCGGCGATTTCCCCGCCGCCTCCCGGCTCTCGTCCGGTGCGGTGCTGGTCAGTCGGGAGGTCGGCGACCACCTCGGCGAGGCGCTCGCCCGACAGAGCCTGGGCGACGTACTGCGACTGCGCGGCAGCCTCGCCGAGTCGCGACAGCAGTTCGAGCGCTCGGTGGAGATCTGCCGGGAGATCCACGAGCAGCGTGGTGAAGGCCACGCTCTGCGTGGACTCGGCGACGCCTTCGTCGCCGTAGGTCAGTTCACGACAGCGGCGCAGCACTACACGCGCGGCGCCCAGCTAATGATCGACTATGGGGAGCAGTTGGGCGCCAACCACATTCGGCGTGGCCTCGGTGACGTCGCGGTCGGCCACGGAGATCTCGTCACCGCCGCCGAGCTGTACCGGTCGGCGTTCCAGACGTACCAGGAACTCGCCGACCGGTACGCCGAGGCACGGACCCTTCGTGACATGGGCGACCTCGTCCTGCTGCTCCACCAGCAGACCGTTGCCGAACAGCACCACACCCGGGCGTTGACGATCTGCCAGGAGATCGGCGACCGACTCGGCGAGGCTCACGCGCTACGCGGACTCGGCGACGTCGCTGCCGGCATGCAGCACTGGGACGACGCAGAGCGACACTACGCGGCATCGGCCGCACTCGCCGAACGACTCCACGACCTCGTCGGCCTGTCCCGTGCGTGCTGGGGACTGGGGCAGGTCGAGGTGGCCCGACAGCGGCCCGATCAGGCACGCAAGCTGTGGAGCCGCGCATTGCTCGGCCTGGAGCGGACCGGCTCCCCCTTGGCCGCACGTGTCAGGGAGGCGCTGCACGACCTGCCGTCGTCGGACCCACCATGACGGTCGGTCCACCGCCGATGGAGCGGTCCTGACGCGCCCGCGGATCCGTCAGCATCAAACCCGGCAGGCGTCCGTCCTCACGCGTCCTTGACCGCCTTCTCGTACGACTCAGCGATCACCGCCCAGTTCGTGGAACGCGCCGCATGATGGGTCGCCCTCAAACCGATGTACATGAACTGCACGACAAGCGGCGTGCCAAAGCACAGAAGGGCGCCGAGGACCTGGCCGAAGGTCAGCGCGCCCGGGAGGCGAGGCGCCGAGGCACCGACCGAAATCGCGATGATCGCGGTCAGCAGGGAACCGTATTTGAGGACGGTCTCCCCCATGTTCTGCCGGTTCGCGAAGGACGCGGACACCAACCGAGCCCGACTCGCCAACCGCCTCAGGTCGTCAGGGTTCTTCACGTCGTCAGGCTCCGGAAACCTGATCATCTTCACGTCGCCCATGCCCCGGCCCGTCCGAACTCGAACCGCGAGCAGATCCCAGCGATTCGGCTCACTACTTGGCGTACGAACGGCTTGGCAGCGGGAGAACGCCGTCAGCGGAACGGCGATGACTGACCGGACCTGGTCGCCGCCACTCTGCCGTACGGGGGATCCGACACCTCCGCGAGCAGTCTTTCTCAAGAGGGAGCCTTCCGTGCACACCAGCGATGCCCACAGGACGAGTGGGCAGTGGATGCTATTTACCGCTGAATAGCGGCTGACCTCCACTGTCGCTGATCTGACATACGGTCAGCTTTCGGCGGCCGGGTCGGCGGTCGACTGCGTCGGCCAGAAGGGCCACTCCTCGAACGCGACGCAGCGACCGTCCTCGGCGAAACGCATGATCCACAGATCGCGGTACTCCTGGGGGACCCGGTCGCCGTAGCGGACCTCCAGCCGCGCCACCGCGGTGTCGCCCTCCACGGCGACGATCTCACTGGTCATGTGGAACACCTCGTCGGAGCCGGTCCGCTCGTCCTCCCACATCGCCGCGATGGCCTCCAGGCCGATGACCGGTGTCCGGTACGGTCCCTGCTGGTAGCTCGCCTGCGGCGTGAAGATCGTCGCGAGTACGTCCGTCCCCGGCGTCCGCCACGCCTGTTCGTAGGCCGCGAGCCAGCCGGTCACCTGTTTCCTGTCCACGGATGCCAGCTTGCCACTCGACCGGGCGGCCGACGGTGATGTTCGGTCACACCGTGACAGCGGTGGGGCTCATCGCGCTCGGACGCGTCGGCGAACCCGCGAGACGATCCACCGCAACAGTCGAACCCACCTCGACCACCGGTGCGCAGCGTCGACCGGGGTACCGGTGAACAGTGCCGCCCTGTCCAGGCTGTCGGTCATCAGCGCCGCGTGCAGCGGCCGGTAGATCAGCGGGTACGTCAGGGCGGCGGGCCAGCGCATCCGCGCCACCAGTGAATGCCGGAGAACGCATTCGTCGCCGGCCGCCGGGATCAGCTCGTACTCGTGGAAGCCGTCGAAACCACGCGGCGCGGTGAAGCGGAACCGGATGCGCTGTCCCGGCTCGTACTGCTCGACCCGGTATCTGATCGGCCCGTGACCGCCGACCGCGCCGACGCCCAGCGGGCGGTCGAAGCGCATCGCCGGCCACCGTCCGGTGGGCCACAGTTCGTCGTGCGGGCCGGCGAGCGACTCGATCAACGGGCGGCAGCCCTGGACGGGCTGGAGCAGTCGACGTTCGTGCACGTCGCGGACCATCCGAACTCCGTACTAGAGAATGTTCGCTAGTTCAAGCAGCGAGTATTCTCTACTTCGTGCCACAGCCGGTCAAGTACTCCACCGACGTCCTGCTCGACGCCGTACGCGTACTGCTGCTCGACGGTGGTCCGGCCGCCGCCTCCGCTCGCGCCGTCTGCCTGGCCACCGGCGCCTCCAGCGGCACCGTCTATCACCGCTTCCCCACCCGGGACGACCTGGTCGCCGCCGCCTGGCTACGCGCCCAGGACCGGTTCCTGGACGCCTACCTCGGCGCACTGTCGCTGCCCGACACCGACCACGCCGTCGACGCCGCCGCCACGGTGCTCACCTGGAGTCGCACCCACCCCGAGGACGCCACGCTCCTCCTCCGACTCGCCCTGCGTGACCTGCTGCACCGGGACCTGTCCGCCCCACTGCAACGGCGGGCCGAGACCAACCAGCGGGCCCTGCACGAAAAGCTGACCGCACTGGCCACCCACACCGGCCACCCACTGGCCGACGTGCTCCTCGCCGTCGTCGACCTGCCCTACACCGTCGTCCGGCGAGTACTACAGACCGGAAACGTCCCGACCGACGACGACGTCGCCGCCGTCCGCCGCGCGGCCACCGCCCTTCTCGCCCCGCACCCGGGCGTACGCGAGAAAAACCCGGCGCGGCCCGACCCGGACAGCCGATAGATTGCAGCCCATGGGCAGAATCCTCTCTGTCAACCTGGCCGTGCCGGAGCGAAGCACCGCCAAACGGGTCGGCATCACGGGCATCAACAAACAGCCGATCGACGGCCCCGTGGCGGTCCGCGCACCCGGCCCGAAGACCACCGGGCTGCACAGTGGACTGGTCGGTGACCAGATCTTCGACATCGAGCACCACGGCGGTGACGACCAGGCGGTGTACGCGTACGCCCGCGAGGACTACGACTGGTGGGAAGCCCGACTCGGCCGGGAGCTGCCCGGCGGAGTCTTCGGCGAGAACCTCACGACGGTCGACGTCGACGTGAACGGCGCGGTGATCGGCGAGAGATGGACCATCGGCGACGACCTCGTGCTGCAACCGACCTTCGGTCGCATCCCGTGCGTCACGTTCCAGGCCAAGATGGCCGAGCCCCACTGGCTCAAGACGTTCACCCGTGAGAACCGCCCCGGCGCCTACCTGCGCGTCCTGGCGCCCGGCGAGATCCGTGCCGGAGATGCGGTCACCGTGACGGACCGGCCGGCCCACGGCGTGACGATCGCGGACGCCTTCCGCGCCTACATGACCGCACCGGAACTCGTGCCCACGCTGCTGGCGATCGACGGTCTGCCCGACGACCTGCGGGAGGTGCTCGGCAGCCGTGTGTCAGCATCACGTCCATGTCTGAGCTGACCGTCCGGAGCATGACCGAGATCGAGTTCGGTCAGTGGTACTCCAGCCTCGTCCGCGTCTACGCCGACGAGCAGGTGGCGGCCGGGAACTGGTCCGCCGAGAATGCCCTGCAGATGGCCCGCCACAGCAACGAGACTCTGCTGCCGGACGGCTTCACCACCGCCGGCATGTTGTTCCTCAAGGGTGAACTCGACGACGGGACCGCCATCGGGGTGCTGTGGATCGGGCTCACCCATCCTCGGGGCATCGCTGACTGTGCGTTCCTCTACGACATCGAGGTCGAGTCGGCGCACCGGGGTGCGGGATACGGACGCAAGCTGCTGGCCGCCGGCGAGGACGTCGTCCGCCGGCACGGCGTCTCGGCCCTCGAACTCAATGTGTTCGGTGACAACGACCGTGCTCGGCGGCTCTACCAGAGTTCCGGCTACCGGGTGGTCACGCAGCAGATGCGCAAAACGCTGCTCAGGGCGTGATGAGGTCCGCAACGCCGTAATGGCTCCACCACGACGGATTGTGTCTGCGGATCTGTCCCTCGATGCGGGTCAGTAGCAGCCAGTTCCCGTCCTGGATCAGCGCTGCGTCCTCCTGCCGGCCAACAAGAACCCGCGCGACGGCTTTGATCATGGCCGGAATCCCGAGGTCGACGATGTCGTCGGCGCGCATGGAGAAGTCGATGTCGACGAAGGTTTGCGGCTCCCACTCCCAGCGGGACCCGTCGTCGTCCGCGTCGAAGTAGCCGTTGGTACCCGCGTTGACGCTCAACGCATACCCGCACGTGTCGTAGAGGCGAGCGCTGAGCGACTGTGGATTGGTGTCGTTTGGCTGCGGCCTCTCGACGGCGTTGGTGGCCACGAGGTCAGCCACGTGTGTTAGCGGGACATCGCCCGCCAAGGTCAATCTGAACTCGACCGCCATCCTGGCGCCTTCCCCTAGTCTCGCCGTACGATCTGCACGATCGCACCGTTCGGTGTTACGGCCACGAGTTCTTTCAACTTCTCGATGGGCCAGTGGTCGAACTGGTTCCGTAGGGCGGTGAGGTCCCCGTTCCAGTCGCGCAGGTTCAGCACGACGCGCTGGGTCTGCCCCTTGTCGACCTTCTTGTGAACCTCGGTCCACACACCCCGTACCGTCTTGCCCGGAGCGGGGGAATAGCAATCGAACACGTGGCCCTCGACCAGGTAATCAGGGTCTCTGTTCGCCTCGCCCGTGTCGCCGGTGTGCAGTCTCGCGGCGATGATCTCCTGCCGCGTCGGGTTCTGGTGAATCCGATAGCTCCTGTTGGCGACTATATCGGCACATTCGTTCTCCAACTCCAACGAACGTCGTCCCTTGGCGTCCAACCGCCTGGGAATTCTGGTCCTCGGCCCTGTCGGGGTTCCGCCCGGCACACCGGTTGGCGGCCTCGTCCAAGGCGCACCAGAGCCGCGTTCACCGGATGTGCCGTCTGCCGAGACGTGAGGTGTGGACGGCGGACCACTTCTGTCGGACGGGGCAGGGCTGGCCGGTACCTGACCTCCAGCCCACGCTAGTTTCCCGACGATCCCAACTGCCGTGCCTCGGCGATCGCCGCTTCGACGTGCTGGCGAGCACCACCGGTGCGCGTAATGACCAACACCAACACCTGCCTGATGCTGTCCAGGGATTGCAGGAGCGGTCCGGGCTGCCCGCCTTGCAGGGTCATGGTGACAAGTTTCTGCGCTTCACCGACCTGACCGACAGCCACGGCGGCCGCGTCTCGGGCGCTGTCCACCGCTGCCTGCACAGGTGCGAGCCCGGCAATTGTCTGCTGTGGGGTGGCTTCCTGGGGCACTGACACGGTGGCCTTCGTCGCTTCGCCGATCGAGCCGGCGATGCTTCCCAAACCGCTCTGGATACCCGTGATCGCATCGCGTGCCCGGGTCACGCCAGCCGCGACGGCGACGAAGCCAGCAGCTGCGGCCCGCACCGCAATCTGCTGCGCCTGCCGGTCGGCGCTGGCCGCCAGCCCTTGAGCCCGTTCCACACCGGTCATCAGGACGCGAAGTTCGATAATGATCTTCTCAATGTGCGACACGAAGCCGGCGTCCCCCCGATCGATGACACTCAAGGTGTTTCACCGGGAAATTACCGGGGCTTACGCGGAGACACCAGACGCTGGCAGCCGGCTGCGGTTGTTGCTGTGAACGCCGGTGGTGGTCGCGGTCGGCCGACGCGCGGCAGGTGACGGTGCCGCTCCGGCGAAGGGGCTAGCCTACGGACATGGCGAGCGCCGAGCTGGATGAGTTGATCGTGGCGGATGCCGAGGAGCTGCGCGCGTGGTTGTCCGCCAACCATGCGACGTCGCCCGGTGTCTGGCTCGCCCTGACCAAGAAGGGCGGCACGGTCACCACGCTGACCTGGCAGCAGGCGGTCGACGAGGCGCTGTGCGTCGGGTGGATCGACGGGCAGGCCAAGAAGCGGGACGAGGAGACGTCCTGCATCCGGTTCACTCCCCGCCGACCGCGCAGCATCTGGTCGCAGCGCAACGTGTCGCACGTGGCGCGGCTGGAGGAGCAGGGTCGGATGTTGCCCGCCGGGCGCGCCGCCGTGGAGGCCGCGAAGGCGGACGGGCGGTGGGCCGCCGCGTACGCCCCGTCCTCGGAGGCCGAGGTGCCCGAGGACCTCCTCGCCGCGATCGCCGCCGAGCCCGCCGCCCAGGCCATGTTCGACGTGCTCACGAAGACCAACCGGTACGCGCTCGTGCACCGCCTCAATTCCGTGAAGCAGGCCCGGACCCGGGAGCGGAAGATCGTCGAGTTCGTCGCGATGTTGGCCCGGCACGAGACGTTCCACCCGCAGAAGGCCACACCGCCGCAGTCGACGTCCGCCTGAGCGCCTGCTGCCGGTGGCCGGCGGCTGGGCGCACTATCGTTGCGGCGTGCGCATCCGTTTCGACATCCCCGCCGATCCCGCCTACCCCGGCCGCGTGGCCGCCGCGATGAGCAGCGACCAACTGCGCAGGTACGCCTCCGTCGGCGCGGTGCTGCTGACGGTCGGCGTGATCGGGCTGGTGGTCTCGCGGGGGTCGTCGTGGGGCGAGCAGATCACGCCGCTGTGGATGGCGATGGCCGTCGGTGGTCTGCTGGCGATGTTGTACTGGCCGTGGGTGCGGTTGCGGGCCCGGCGCCGGTCCGGCGGCTATGCCGTGGACGGCAGCTACGACATCACCGACGAGAACATCATGATGCGCAGCGGTTCGGAGTCCGGTGGCATCGCCTGGGAGGGTGTCTCCCGGGTGAAGGACACCCCCGAGTTCTGGGTCGTGTACGTCGACCGGATGCCGGCGACGGTGATCCCCCGCCGCCTGATGTCCGCCGGGGACGCCGAGACGTTGCGGACCTTCATGGCCGCCCGTGGGTTGCTTCAGGACGACGCGCCCCGGCGCTGAGCCGCGCTACCCGCAGAACTCGGCGTGCAGGTCGGCGTAGGGCCGACGCCGGTCCCGGTACCGCCAAGGTCTGCCCACGACGATCTCGGCACAGCAGTGCGTCCCGGGTACGCGGGCGCGATGTGCCGGGCACTCCTCGGCCAGGGCGCGTACCTGCTCGGCTGCCCGCTCGTACGCCGTACGGCTGCCGGTGAGCACCAACGTCTCGGCGGCCACGTCCCACCGCAGATGGTCACGGAACTCCCGATGCCAGCCCCGCTCGTGCTCGGTGTCCGACAGCACGGGCCACGCGTTCCCGGGCAGGTCCACGGTGTGCGGACGTCCCGGGCCCAGCCGGGACCGGACCTGTTTCCACCGTGACGGCGGGAACGCGAGCCGGTGGTGCACCAGCACGAGGTCGAGCGGACGTCCCCACCCGCAGTCGTGACGCGCACCGGCACGGCGCAACGGAAGGTAGACGATCGTGTGCGGTGATCGGGCGGCCAGACCCCAGGCCAGGGCGAACATCGTCGCGGTGGGCGCGTCGAGGCAGAACTGGGCGCCGAGACGACCCTCGTAGAGGCCGGCGGATCCCGGCAGCCTCACCGGGCGCACGACGCGGTACTGCTGGTGCCCGAGCCGGACCGTACTGACCAGCACCCGCCAGGGGTGTCCGTCCAACCGTCGACCCACGCCCCACAGCCTCCCGCCGCTCACCGTCCGCCCTTCGCGTCGAGCATTGTCGCCGCAGCGGCCACCGAACGGCGACGGGATTTCTACCCGGTTGTCCGGTGCCCGCTGCGACGCCGGCTCAGAGGGGACCCAGGACCTCGTCGGGTGAGGCGTCCAGGGAGAGCGTTTCGAGGACCTGGAGCAACTGTCGCTCCTCGTACCGGAAATGGCTCTCCATGATCGCGGCGACACCCTCCAGGTGGCGATCCAGCTCGGCGACGGGCGCGGCCCGGTCGATGGCGGCCTGGAGGCCGCCGAGCAGGTGCGCGATCATCGAATGGTCCTGGCGGAGATAGCGCAGCACGGGCGCCAACTCCGGGTGGGCCGCCTCGATCGCCGGGAACAGTGTGGCGTCCTCGCCCCGATGGTGTCCGTCGAGGGCAGCGCAGAACCCGTGGCAGTACAGCAGCAGGTCGCGGGTGGCCGCCTCGCCGGAGGTGCCGTCGGCGACCGCGGTGCGGACGAGGTCGAGCGCCTTGCGGAGGCGGGTGTGGACCTGGCGAAGCTCGTAGCTCCAGGCGACGAGCCTGGTCGTCTCGCGCTCAGTCACGCGGAGACGAAGGATGCGACGTGAACACCGTCGTTCTCCCTCGGTAGGGCGCCTCCATGCCTGACACGGTCTGCCACCGGCACGCGACGCTCACCGGAGCATAGTTCATGGGTAGCCTGCCGTCGTGATCGATCTGGTCGAACGGCACACCGTCCTCGCGGTCGTGGTCGGGTCGCGGGCGTACGGGCTGCACGGCCCGGACTCCGACCACGACCGCCGTGGGGTGTTCGTGGCACCCACCCGCGCGTTCTGGCTCCTCGACAAGCCGCCCACCCATCTCGACGGACCGGCCGAGGAGCAGTTCTCCTGGGAGATGGAGCGGCTCTGCGTCCTGGCCCTGCAGGGCAATCCGACGGTGTTGGAGGTGCTCTGGTCCCCGCTGATCGAGGCGATCACGGTCGACGGGGAGGAGTTGCTGGCGATGCGGCGGGCCTTCCTGTCACGGCGGGTGGCGGAGACCTACGGCAACTATGCCCGTGACCAGCTCGACCGGGTGACGGCACGGCGGGAGCGGACCGGCGAGACGAACCACAAGCAGGCCATGCACATGATCCGGCTGCTGCTCGCCGGGGCGCACGTCCTGCGTACCGGTGAGGTCCTGGTCGATGTGCGGCACCTGCGCGAGGAACTCCTCGCGGTGCGGCGCGGCGACCTGGCCTGGGAGTCGGTCACCGCGTGGGCCGCCGACCTACAGGCCGCCCTCGCCGACGCGGCAGCTGCCACCGCGCTGCCGGAGCAGCCCGACCGGGCTGCCGTGGACCGTCTGCTGACCACCGTGCGGGAGAGGAACCTGCGATGACCGTCGACGTGCCGTCGTGGGCTGGATGCGGATCGGCTGTCTGGAGACGGACCTCGCGGTGATCGGGTGGCGTACCCGGCTGGGCTGAGTCCGGACGCCGGGTCGTCTGGCCCACCGACGACGAAGGGCAAGGAGATGTCTCCTTGCCCTTCTTAACGTATAGCGCACCGGGGGGCTTGCGGCAAGGCCCCCGGTATGCCGCAGAATCGGCCGGCCGAGGCCACAACCTGCGGAAACGGGGGCAGACGTGCGGGTGTTGATGTCGACTGACGGCAGTCCTGGGGAGGTCGGGCCAGGCCGCCCGGCGGTGTCGGAGGTGTCGCGATGACCGAGCGGTACGTGGTGGATCTTCAGGAGGTGGACGCGACGCGGCTGGCCGTGGTCGGTGGCAAGGGCGCGCATCTGGGCGAGCTGTCCCGCGTCGACGGCGTACGGGTGCCGGCCGGGTTCTGTGTGACCACGGATGCCTTCCGGCGGATCATGGCGGACGCGCCGGTCGACGCGCTGCTCGACGATCTGGCGAGGTCGGCGGCGGACGACTCGGAGGCCATCGGCACGCACAGTGCGCGGATCCGCCGGATCATCGAAGGGCTCAGCGTTCCGGCCGAGGTCACGGCCGCGATCACCGGCGCGCTCGCGTGGTACGGGGAGCAGACCGCCTACGCGGTGCGGTCCAGCGCGACGGCCGAGGACCTGCCGTCCGCGTCGTTCGCCGGGCAGCAGGACACCTACCTGAACGTGGTGGGGCCGCAGGCGGTCCTGGCGCACGTCCGCCGCTGTTGGGCGTCGTTGTTCACCGAGCGGGCCGTGGCCTACCGCCGGCGCCACGGCATCGACCACCGGTCGGTGCGGATGGCGGTGGTGGTGCAGCAGATGGTCTTCCCGCAGGCGTCCGGCATCCTGTTCACCGCCGACCCGGTCAGCGGCGACCGGAGGGTCGCCACCGTGGACGCCGGCTTCGGTCTCGGTGAGGCCCTGGTCGCCGGGTTGGTGAACCCGGACGTCTACCGGGTACGCGACGGCGAGATCGTCGGCAGGTCGGTGGGCACGAAGCAGTTCGCCGTGCAGGCCCTACCGGCCGGCGGGACCGCGCAGGTGACCGTCGAGGCATCGCGGCGCACGCATCCGGCGCTGACCGACCCGCAGGTCATGGCGCTGGTGGAGCTCGGGCGACGGATCGAGGCGCATACCGGTCGGCCGCAGGACATCGAGTGGTGCCTGGCCGACGGCCGCTTCCACATCGTGCAGACCCGGCCGATCACCACGTTGTTCCCCGTCCCCGACCGCGACGACACCGACAAGCACGTCTATGTCTCGGTGGGCCACCAGCAGATGATGACCGACCCGATGAAGCCGCTGGGCATCTCGGTGTGGCAGCTGACGGCCATGGCGCCGATGATCGAGGCGGGCGGCCGACTGTTCGTCGACGCGATCCGCATGCTGGCCGGCCCGGGCAGCGCCGCCTTCCTGGACATGATCGGTCGGGCCGACCCGTTGACCCGGGACGCGTTGCAGACCGTCCTGGATCGGGGCGACGTCGTCCCGACGGCGCCGGACGCCGCTGCCGCCGGTCCCCCGCCAGGCGTACCGCCTGCCCCGATCCCGACCGACCGGGCCGTCGTGGTCGACCTGGTCGCGCGCAGCCAGGCGTCGATCGCGGCGCTGCGGCGCGACATCGCGACGAAGACCGGGCCCGAGCTGTTCGACGCCCTGCTGGCGGCCTTCGAGGAACACAAGCGTGTCCTCGCCGACCCGCGGAGCATGAAGGTGATCATGGCGGGGATGGAGGCCGCCTGGTGGCTCCACGACCGGCTGTGGGAGTGGCTGGGTGAGAAGAACGCCGCCGACACGCTCACGCTGGCCGTACCCGACAACGTCACCTCGGAGATGGGTCTGGCGCTGCTCGACGTCGCGGACGTGATCCGCCCGTACCCGCAGGTGGTGACGTTCCTCAAGGGTGTCGACGACGACGGCTTCCTGGACCGGCTGCCCGAGGTCGAGGGCGGCGGCGAGGCACGCGACGCGATCGAGGCGTACCTGGACCGGTACGGGATGCGGGGCGTGGGCGAGATCGACATCACCCGGCCGCGGTGGCGCGAGCGTCCGAGCATGCTGCTGCCGGTGCTGCTGGACCACGTCCGCAACGTCGCACCGGGCGAGGCCGGGCGACGCGTGGCGAACGGGCGGCAGCGGGCGCGAGAGAAGGAGGAGCAGGTCCTGTCCCGGTTGCGGACCCTGACCGACGGACACGACAAGGCCGACGAGACCAAACGAATGATCGATCGGGTCCGCACCTTCGCCGGGTACCGGGAGTACCCGAAGTACGACATCGTCAGCCGCTACTTCGTCTACAAGCAGGCCCTGCTGGGCGAGGCCGAGCGCCTGGTACGGGCCGGCGTGCTCGCCGAGGCGGACGACGTGCACTACCTCACGTTCGGTGAGTTCCACGAGGTGGCACGCACGCACCGGGTGGACGCCGGGCTCGTCCGGCAACGCCGGGAGGCGTTCCGCTCGTACCACGCGCTCACCCCGCCCCGGGTGCTCACCTCCGACGGTGATGCCCTCAACGGGGCGTACCGTCGCGACGACGTGCCGGCCGGCGCCCTGGTCGGTCTGCCGGTCTCCACCGGGACCGTCGAGGGGCGCGCCCGGGTCGTCCTGGACATCGGGCAGGCCGACCTCGCACCGGGCGACATCCTGGTCACCGCCTACACCGACCCCAGTTGGTCGCCGCTGTTCCTCGGCGTCGCCGGCCTGGTCACGGAGGTGGGCGGGCTGATGACCCACGGCGCGGTGATCGCCCGGGAGTACGGCCTGCCGGCCGTGGTGAGCGTCGAGGGAGCCACCCGGTTGATCCGGGACGGGCAGCGGATCCGGGTGCACGGCACCGACGGGTACGTGGAGATCCTGCCCTGACCGGGGTCGAGGCGGCTCAGGTGAGGGCGGCGACGGCGGCGTGCAGCCAGGTCGATGCCGGGGCGTGCCCGACGGGTTGCGCCGTGCCGTTGATGGTGGCGGTCAGCGAGTGGTACCTGCCGAGCAGCGCGACGTGTCGGCTCACCTGCGGACCGGGGTCGGCGGCGGCGATCTGCCGCCGTACCTCGGTCAGGTCCTGGTCGCCGCTGCGACTCGCGGCAAGCGCCACCCACCGCGTCGCCACCTGCCGGGCCTCGCGGGAGTCGACCGGTACGCCGGCCTCGGCCGCGGCCCTGGCCTGCGCGAGGATCTCGACCTGCGCCGCGACGTCCGCCTCCGCCGCCGGGTCCGCCCGCTCGCGGTCCGCCGTGCTGGCGAAGGTCTCGCCGAAGAACTCGCGGACCGCCTGCCGGAAACCGGGGTCGCGCACCAGGTCGGCCAGCTCGATCCACGCGTCCAACTGCTCGCCGGTGGGGTCCTCCGGCAGCCGGGGCCGCCACGGGCGCAGGTAGTCGACGAACTCCCGCAGGTCGAGACCGTCGGTGACCTCGGCCCAGAACTCCTCCACGAGCTGCTCACGGTCGTCGTCGGACATCGACGCCAGTCGGTGCACGAGACTCACCTGCCCGGCCTCGCTGTCCTGCCGCACGACCGCCCGCAACACCGCCCGTCGGGTACGCAGGTGTCCCATCTGCCGCTCGACGAGCGCCAGATGGGCCCTCGCGAGATCCCGCACCGTGATCTCGTCGGCCAGCAACCGACGGATCTCGTCCAGCCCCGCGCCCAGGTCCCGCAGCGTCCGCACCAGTTCGAGGGCCGCCACGCCCCGCGCGTCGTAGCACCGGTACCCGGCAGCGGTGTACCCGGTCGGCGCGACGATGCCCTCGTCGGCGTAGAACCGGATGGCGCTGACACTCAGACCCGTACGCCGGGCCACATCCCCGATCGACAACCACTCGTTCATGACCACCACCTTGGCGTCTCAAGTCGCCTGAGAGTCAACAGCGGCCCCGGCAGCCGGCGCCGGCTCTAGCGGGCCAGTCGCTCCAGGAGTTCGCCGAGCAGTCCGCGTTCGCCCGGGGTGAGGTCGCCCGGATCGTCGTCGACCAGCGCCCGCAACGTCAGGGCCGCGCTGGCACGGGTCGTGGAGGCGGCGGTGGAAGGCGTGTGCAGGACTCCGGCCAACGCGGCCTCGCGGGCACGCCCGGACAGCCCGAAGTCCGGCTCCGGCTGGCTGATCAAGGTGAGCGTGATGCCGATGTTGGCGGCGAACAGCTGCTCGGCGGCATCGGCCGCCGGCACCTTGAGCAGGCCCCGGGCGGCAGCGGCGGTGAATCGCTCGCGCAACGCGGCGTGCGCGGGAGCGGTGACGGCGCAGGTCCTTCCCGGCTCGGCGCGGCCGTAGAGCAGCCCGTAGAACGAGGGGTGCTCCAGCCCGAACTGCACGTGCTTGTCCCAGCCACTACGCAGGTCGTCCAGCGGGTCGTCCGAGTTCTCGACCGCCGTGTACTGGGTGAAGCCGTGGTTCGCCACGGCGTCGATCAGGCCCTGCTTGCTGCCGAAGTGGTGGTACAGCGTCGGGGCTTGCACCCCGGCGCGTTCGCACACCGCCCTCGTGGACACCGTGGCGCCGCCCTCCAGCAACTCGGCTGCGGCAAGGAGGAGTCGATCTCGCGCGCTCTGCATGATTGCTACATTAGCTCATGTAGCGCTACATTGCTCGCTATAGCGGAAGGAGAAGTCCATGAGGACTTGGTTCATCACCGGTGGGACGCCCGGAGGGTTCGGCCTGGTCTATGCCGAGGCCGCGCTGGCACAGGGCGATCAGGTGGCAGTCACGGTGCGTCGGCCTTCTGAACTGCGGGAATGGGCTGCACCGTTCGGTGAGCGGGTGCTGGTGCTTCAGCTCGACGTCACCGACGCCGACCAGGTGCGCGCGGCGGTCACGACGGCAGAGGAGCGGTTCGGCGGGATCGACGTGCTCGTCAACAGCGCGGGCCGTGGCTGGTACGGCTCGATCGAGGGGGCCCCGGACGAGACCATCCGCCGCACGTTCGACCTCAACCTGTTCGCCGTGGTCGACGTGATCCGCGCGGTCCTGCCGGGTATGCGGGCACGCGGCGACGGCTGGATCGTGAACATGTCGTCGGTGGCCGGCCTCGTCGGCGCAAAGGGGTTCGGTTACTACGCGGCGGCGAAGTTCGCGATCGAAGGACTGTCGGAGACACTGCGCCAGGAGGTCGCACCGTTCGGCGTACGCGTGCTCGCCGTGGAGCCGGGAGCGTTCCGCACCAGCGCCTTCTCCTACTTCCGCGACGAGCCCGTCACCGAGACCGTCGACGCCTACGTGCCGATGGTCGAGACCGTCAAGGCGGCTTTCGTGGACGCTGACGGCAAGCAGGCAGGTGACCCTGTTCGTGGTGTGCAGGCCGTGATCAGCGCGATGAACGCTCCCGTTCCACCGCACCGGATCGTGCTCGGCAACTCCGGCTACGACGTCGTCGTCGCGATGCACGAGAACGCCCTCGCGGAGCTGCGCGCGAACGAGAAGCTGTCCCGCAGCGCTGACTTCGAAGACCGGAGAACGGACATGAACGACATCACTCTCCCCCAGGCCGTCGACACCTTCGTCGAGGCCACCAACGCGCACGACGTGAACGCGCTGGCCGCAGTCTTCAGCGACGGGGCCACCGTGCGTGATGACGGAAGGGTCTGGGCCGGCGAGGCCGAGATCCGCGAGTGGATCCAGGGGCATCTGATCAACCCCAAGATCGTGCTCACGCCGACCTCGTTCGCGGACGACCGGCTGGTGGCCTCCGGGGACGGCGACTTCCCCGGCGGACCCCTGTCCTTCTCGTTCGTGTTCGGCATCAAGGACGACCAGGTCACCGACCTCGCGATCGCCCCCCTCTGATCCGTCCCGGCTGGGGGCAGCCTGAGGTCCGCCCCAGCCGTAACCGGCGAAGGCCAACTGCTCGATCGCGCACCCGGTCTCCTCGCGCAGCCTCGCAGAGGTCGCTCGCCGCGCCGACGCCCGGCGGGCCCGCCCGCCGCGTCCAGACCGGTTCGTTCAGGTGGGCGGTGTCAGGGAGGGCGACAGGTGGGCGCGTTCGCCCTGGGCGCCGAAGAGCGTGAGCAGCTCCGCGGCCTGAGAGTCGGCGCTGCCGATCTGGTGCGGGATCCGGGTGTCGAACTCTGCGGCTTCGCCGGGGCCCAGCCGGTATTCCTGGTCACCGAGGACGAGCCGGACATTTCCGTTGAGTACGTAGAACCATTCGTACCCCTCGTGGGTCTGCAGTGTCGTCGTGGCCGACTTCCCGGCCGGTGGATAGATCACCTTGTAGGCCTGGATGCCTCCGGCACGTCTGGTCAGCGGCACGACGGTGAAGCCGGATCGCCGTACCGGCCGCAGGTGGATGCGGGGATCGCCGGTGGGCGGGGCCGCGACCAGTTCGTCGAGCGCGACGCCGTGCGCCCGCGCCAGCGGCAGCAGTTGCTCCAGTGTCGGGCGCAGTTTCCCGTTCTCCAGACGCGAGAGCGTGCTTGCGGTCAGGCCGGTCTCCGCCGCCAAGGCGGCCAGCGAGATGTTCCGGGCCTGGCGTAGTGCGTGCAGGCGCGGGCCGACGCCCGCAAGGACGTCGTGCGACGTGACGTTCATGAACCCATCTTGCGGATCCGCAACGTTTCTCGCAAATAGGCAACGCCGCTGGTCATGCTGGCAGCGGAGGTAGGCAACCGATGCTCACATCAGCAGCAACTTCGAGATCAGCAACGCGGTGGTCGCGCACCGTCGCCGCAGGTCACGACGCGGCCACCCGGGACGACGCCGAGTTCGACCGTCAGTTCACGCACGAGACAGCCGACGTCGACGGCGTGAAGATGCACGACGTCACCGGCGGCACGGGCGAGCCGCTCGTCCTCCTGCACGGCGGGCCCCAGTCGGGGTACTCGTGGCGCGAGATCATGCCCACGCTCGTCACCACCGAGCTGGTGACCTTCTTCGCGGACGGGGCGGACCGATGACCGACGCGCTCAAGGCCGAAGCGTTCTGGGAACAGCACTACCGCGCCCGGCGCGGCGGCGGCACCGGGCACCCCAACCCGGTGTTGACAGAAACAGCCGAGACACTGCCTCCCGGCGATGCCCTCGACCTGGGATGCGGCGTCGGCGGCGACACCATCTGGCTTGCCCGGCACGGCTGGCAGGTCACCGCTGTGGATATCTCAACCGCCGCCGTGGAAAGGGTGCGGGCACGCTCCCGACAACTCGGCATCGACGACCGGGTGACCGGCGAACAGCACGATCTGGCCCGGAGCTTCCCCCACCGGCAGTTCGACCTGATCTCCGCGCAGTACCTGCACACTCCCTTCACGCTGGATCGCGCGCGGGTACTGCGTACCGCGGCGCACGCGTTGCGTACCGGCGGTCATCTCCTGATCGTCGACCACGGCTCGACCGCACCCTGGTCGTGGAACAAGGATCCCGACACGCACTACCCCTCACCCGGCGAGACCGCAGCCGAGCTCGCCCTCGACCCGGACCGATGGTCCGTCGTACGCGCCGACACGCCGCACCGCCGGGCCACCGGACCGGGAGGCCGGACCGCCACCGTCACCGACAACGTTCTGCTCATCCACCGACATGATCGGAGAAGCTGATGTCGCCGACCGCCCGACCCAGGAGACGCAAGGACACCGGGCCCGCGTGGACCGCCCCCGGCGAGAAGGACACCCTGGTCGGCTTCATCGACTACCTCCGCAACGCGATCATGGACAAGGTCGCCGACGTACCGGAGCCCGAGGTCCGCACCGCCGGCGTACCCTCCGGCACCAGCCTCCTCGGGCTGATCAAACACGTGACCGCCGTCGAGAGGTTCTACTTCCTCGAAGAACCGATCACCAACATGCGCCGCACGTTCCAGCCCACTCGGGACGACACCGTCGACGGCCTGCTCGCCGGCTACCGGGCGACGATCGCGCAGGCGAACCAGGTCATCGACACCTGGACCGATCTGACCCAGCCGGCACCCCGGCCGCCCGGCCGCGACGCCCTGCCGCCGTCGCAGCGATGGGTGCTGGTCCACATGATCGAGGAGATCGGACGCCACGCGGGGCACGCAGACATCATCCGCGAGAGGATCGACGGTTCCACCGGCCGCTGACAGCCACTGCGGCCAGTCCCGATCCCGTCCAGGCCGATCTGGAACGGCGCTCGAAGCGGATCTGAAGACAGGTGGCGGGCCGGCTCCCTTGAGGATCCGGCCCGCCCATGTCGAGGTGTCACTGCGCTAGCGGGTGGCACAGATGACGGCGGCGATCGGCGCGGGCAACGGGTACACCTGCTCGACCGGCAGCCGGGCGACGGCAGCCCGGTCGTCGCCGGCACGCACCAGGTCCCGGATCTGCCGCACGTCGGCGGTGACGTCGCGGATGGCCACCACCCAGTCGTCGACGTACCCGGCGACGGCCGGACCGGAGAGCCCCACCTGCAACGACCGGTACGGCAGCGCCGCCAGGCGCAGGGACCGTTCCGGATCCCACTGCACCCGTACCGGGCTGGTCTTGAGCTGCCGCGACCAGGCCGTCCGGTCGGCGTGCACCTCCGGGTCGTAGTGACTGAGGCAGGCCCGCTCCAACGCCCACTCGAAACCCTCGCGGCGCAGGTCCACGGCGAGCACCCGCTCCTGGCCCTCCTTGGTGGCCCAGCCGCAGCGGTACATCATCCACAGGAACGACGGCTTGATCCACGTCATCCGTTCCCGCTTGAACGGGGCCACGAAGCGACCCGCCGCCACCGCCGGCTCCGCGATCTGCGGAGAATACGCCTGGTAGACGGTGATGGTGTCGGCCGAGTATCGGGCGCGGATCTGACGCAGGGGTACGGACATCCGCCGATCGTCGCCGACCCACCCGAGCACGAGCCACCGAATTCGGCGGCGCGAACCGTCACATGGAGAAGCGGTTCACCCGCTCGGGACGCAGCACGATGCGGACCACTCCCCCGCTGCGCCACTCGTCGACCAGGCTCTGACGCGCGGGATCGCTGATGTCGTAATACCGCTCGGCGAGCCGGGTCGCCAACTCCACGCCACCGTCGTCGTGCAACGTGACCGGGCCCTCCACCGACACCCAGTGCTCGGGCTCGCCGGTCGGTGCGGCCACGACCACGGAGGCCCGGGGTCGCTCCCGGATCCGGTCCAGCTTCGGCGCGTCCGGCAGCGAGAACATCTGCAGATCCCCGTCGTCGGTGACCTCGAACCACACCGGGCGCGGCGCGGGCCAGCGGTCGCCCCGGGGCGCCACGGTGAGGAAGGCGTGCAGCGGCCGGGCGAGCAGGGCGAGATCCTCGTCGCGGAACATGACCACCAGCCTAGGACCGGTGGCGTACGCCCGCAGGCTTCTGCCGTCGGCGAAGAATCTTGGCATGCCGCGTACACCGCTGCTTGGCTCGTGGACATGGAGATGCTGGTGTTGGGCGGCACGGCGTGGCTCGGGCACGAGGTCGCCCGGCAGGCGGTCGACCGGGGGTACGCCGTCACCTGCCTGGCCCGGGGCGAGATCGGGACGGTACCGCCCGGCGCGGTCCTGGTGGCCGCCGACCGGGGCGATCCCGGCGCGTACGACGGGCTGCGCGACCGTGACTGGGACGCCGTCGTCGAGGTGTCGTGGCAGCCGCGCTTCGTGCGGGAGGCGCTGCGGGCCCTGGGGGGCCGAGCCCGGCACTGGAGTTACGTCTCCTCGGTCAGCGCCTACGCCGACCACGACACCCCCGGCGCCGACGAGTCGGCGCCCACGCTGCCCGCCACGAACCGCGACACGGTCGACCGCGAGGAGTACGGCGAGGCGAAGGCGGCCTGCGAACAGATCACCACGAGCGAGGTGGGTGACCGCGCCCTGGTGGCCCGCGCCGGGTTGATCGGCGGTCCGGGCGACCACAGCGGCCGGACCGGCTACTGGGTCGCCCGCGCCGCCCGCGACCCCGACACACCGCTGCTCGTACCGCGTGATCCCGACCTGTCGACCCAGGTCGTCGACGTCCGCGACCTGGCCGCCTGGCTGCTCGACAGCGCACGGGCCGGCACGGTCGGCACGTTCAACGCGGTCGGCCCGGTCGTACCCTTCGCCGAATGGGTCGCCCGGTCCCGGGCCGTGGCCGGCCACACCGGTCCGCTCGTGCACGCCGACCCCGCCTGGCTGGTGGCGCAGGGAGTGGCCGAGTACATGGGCCCGGAGTCGCTTCCGCTGTGGATCGCCGACCCGGCCGCGCACGGTTGGGCGGCCCGCAGCGGTGCGGCGG